>CANPWI010000097.1 GCA_947584125.1 uncultured Clostridia bacterium | reverse complement strand
AATCGAACCGGCACGGTTTATTCAACCGCAGGATTTTAAGTCCTGTGCGTCTACCAGTTCCGCCACATCTGCATTTTTAACTGGTATTATCTTATAACATTTGTTATTATAATATTTATAATTTATTTTGTCAATACTTTTTTAAATAATTTTATTAAATTATTATTATAATTTTTATTGCGTATGTTTTTTATTATATGATAAAATACATTAAAAATATGGAGGTTTATTATGAATATTTTTAAATTAGAGGATTTATCAATCTCAGAAATTAGTGATTTATTAGATTTGGCAGAGGAATTTAAAAGTGGTAAAAAATTAAATTATAATGGGGAAAAAATTATTGCTAATTTATTTTTTGAACCTTCTACTAGAACACATTATAGTTTTGATACTGCTGCTTTAAGACTTGGATGTAAGACATTAAATTTTGACGCAAGTAATTCTAGTTTGAAAAAAGGAGAAACTTTATATGATACAATTAAAACTTTTGAGTCTTTTGGTTGTGATGCTTTAATTATTAGAGCTACCGAAAATGAATATTATAACCATTTTCCTAATAAAATTAATATTCCTATTTTAAATGCTGGTGATGGAACTGGAAATCATCCATCTCAATCACTTTTGGATTTACTAACTATTCGTCAAGAGTTTGGTTCATTTGAAAACTTAAGTATTGCTATTGTTGGTGACATTAAACATTCTCGTGTTGCTCATTCTAACATTGATATTATGAAACGACTTGGAATGAATGTTTATATATCTGGTCCTGAAGAATTTAGAGAAGATGCATATGAATTTTGTAAATTGGATGATATTATAGATAAAGTAGATATTGTTATGCTTTTAAGAATTCAAAATGAAAGATTAGAAAAATCTATGAGTATAACACCAGAAAATTATCACAGATTATACGGATTAAATGTTGAAAGAGTTAATAAAATGAAATCTAATTCAATTATTATGCATCCTGCACCATTTAATAGAAATATAGAAATTGCAGATGATGTAGTTGAATGTTCTAAATCTAGAATATTTAAACAAATTGAAAACGGTGTTTTTGTAAGAATGGCAATGATTTATTCAGCTTTAGAAAAGTAAACAAATAAAAATAGTAAAGTGGACTTAAAATAAAGTCCGCTTCCTTATTATTCTAAATATTTCTTTAAGAATTTACCAGTATATGACTTTTCATTTTTTACTACTTGCTCTGGAGTTCCAACTTGTATAATTGTTCCTCCCTTTTCTCCTCCTTCTGGTCCTAAATCAATTATATAATCTGCTGTTTTTATTAAGTCTAAATTATGTTCTATTACTACTATACTATTTCCAGTATCTACTAGTCTTTGTAAAATATCTACTAATTTGTGTACATCTGCAATATGTAATCCTGTTGTTGGCTCGTCTAAAATGTACAAAGTTTTTCCTGTTGCTTTTTTTGATAATTCAGTTGCGAGTTTTACTCTTTGTGCTTCTCCTCCTGATAATGTTGTTGAAGGTTGTCCTAATTTTATATATCCAAGTCCTACATCATATAATGTTTGAATTTTTTGTTTTATTCTAGGTATTTTATCAAAAAATTCTAATGCTTCTTCTACAGTCATATTTAAAACATCTGAAATATTTTTTCCTTTATATTTAACCTCTAATGTTTCTTGATTATATCTTGCTCCATTACATACCTCACATGGTACATATACATCTGGTAAAAAATGCATTCCTATTCTTATAATACCATCACCTTTACATGCCTCACATCTTCCCCCTTGAACATTAAAGCTAAATCTACCTTTATCATATCCTCTTAATTTAGCTTCATTTGTTCCAGCAAATAAATCTCTAATTATATCAAATACACCTGTATATGTTGCAGGATTAGAACGAGGAGTTCTTCCTATTGGTGATTGGTCAATATTTATTATTTTATCTATATTCTCTATACCCTTTATTTCTTTACATTTTCCAGGTTTTTCATTAGCTCCATTCATTTGTCTTGCAAGTGTTTTATATAGTACCTCATTTATTAGGGTACTCTTTCCTGAACCTGATACACCTGTAATACATGTAAATACTCCCAAAGGTATTTTTACATTTATATTTTTTAAATTATTTTGTGTTGCTCCTATGATTTCTATTGATTTTCCATTAGATCTTCTTCTTTTCTTAGGTACAGATATTTTCTTTCTTCCACTTAAATATTGTCCTGTTATAGAATCTTTTACCTCTTTTATTTCTTCTGCAGTTCCTTGTGCAATTACATTTCCACCATGTACACCTGCACCTGGTCCAATATCGATAATTTGGTCTGCTGCATACATAGTATCTTCATCATGTTCTACAACAAGAACTGTATTTCCTAAATCTCTCAATTTTTTTAAAGTTGCAATTAATTTATCATTATCTCTTTGATGTAAACCTATACTTGGTTCATCTAAAATGTATAAAACACCTGTTAAACTTGAACCAATTTGTGTAGCTAATCTTATACGCTGTGCTTCTCCTCCTGATAATGTTCCTGCAGACCTTGCTAATGTTAAATATTCAAGTCCTACATCCATTAAAAATTGTAATCTTTTATTTAGTTCCTTAAATATTTGCTCTGCAATAATTTTATCTTTTTTGCTAAGTTCAATGTTATTTAAAAAGTCCTTTATCTGATATATTTGCATCTCTGTTAATTCTTGTATATTTTTACCACCGACCTTAACAGATAAACTTTCTTTTTTTAACCTTGCTCCATGACATTCTTCACAATCACTATTGCTCATATACATTTCATAGAAATCTCTCATACCTTGAGATTTAGTCTCTGAATGTCTCCTATCTAATGCAGGTAATACTCCTTCAAAAGGTGCTGAAAACTTTCTAACTCCAGATGGTGATGCATATTCAAAATCTATTACCTCATCACCTGTTCCATATAATATTTTTTCTAAAAAGCTTCTTGGTAATTTCTTTATTGGTACAGATATATCTACTCCATAATGTCTTCCAATACTTTCAAAATACATTTTTGCCATAGTGTCGCCTTTTTTCATAGTGCTGGCACCAAATGCTTTTACGCCATCATATAATGTTTTATTTTTATCTGGTATTATTAAATCTTCATCCATTTTCATTATATATCCAATTCCTGTACAGGTTGGACATGCACCAAAAGGGTTATTAAAAGAGAACATTCTTGGTGTTAATTCTTCAATACTTATACCACAGTCTGGACAAGCATAATTACTACTAAATAATTTCTCTTCTTTTCCAACAATATCTATAATTACAAGATTATTTGCATGTTTTAATGCAATTTCTACAGACTCTGCTAATCTATTTCTAATTTCTGGCTTTATAACCAATCTATCTACTACAATTTCAATATTATGTTTTTTCTTTCTATCTATATTAAAATCATCAGTTAATTCAACATTTTCTCCATCGACTCTTGCCCTTACAAATCCTTCTTTTTGATATTCTTGAATTATTTTTGTAAATTCACCTTTTCTACCTCTAATAATTGGTGCTAATACCTGTATTTTAGTACCTTCTTCTAATTCTAATACACTATTAACAATTTGGTCTAGTGTTTGTTTTTCTATTTTTTTGCCACATTTTGGGCAATATGGTACTCCAATTCTTGCATATAAAAGACGAATATAATCATATATTTCTGTTACAGTTCCAACTGTAGAACGAGGATTTTTTGATGTTGTTTTTTGGTCTATTGATATAGCTGGTGATAATCCATCTATTGATTCTACATCTGGTTTTTCCATTAAACCTAAAAATTGTCTTGCATACGCAGATAAACTTTCAACATACCTTCTTTGGCCTTCTGCATATAAGGTATCAAAAGCAAGTGATGATTTACCTGAACCTGAAAGTCCAGTTATAACAACTAATTTGTCTCTTGGTATTTCTAGTGTAATATTTTTTAAATTATGCTCTTTTGCCCCTTTTATTAAAATTTTATCATTCATAGCTTCCCCCAAAAAAACTAACTTTTTTAAAAATTTTATTTTAAAAAACGAAATTTTGTTCTTTTTTGTATTGATTTATTTTAAATTCTATATTATACTATTTTACATAGGAAATGAACATAGTAGTAGATATGTGTTGCCACTGCACTAAGGTAACTTTTGTTATCAGAAAGTGAGGTGGTGTTTATGAGTTTTATACTTTTTCTAATATATGCCCTAATGGTATCAACAACAATAAACGTAACCTTATTAACGATTTTATACATAAAATATGTAAATTCAATTATAGATAAGGAATAAAAATAACAACACATTCCACTATACCAATATTGCGAATGTGTTGTTATAACTATATGTAGTGGTAACCGCATTCACTGCGGTTATTCATTTCCTATATTTATTATAATTGATATTTCAGAATATGTCAACACTAACTTTTTTTATACTTTATAGCTAATATTAAAATTAATAAACAGAAAAATAATTCTAATGATGTTTCAAATATCAGCATAAATTCTTTACTGCATATAACAGCATATAGTGTGTATGATAAGCTACTTACAACCCACAATATCCATGATTGTAGACTTAAATCATTTGATTTTTTTGTTTTAATTAATTTTATTGTTTGTGGTAAATACGAAATCATGGTACATAATGATACTATTCCTAATAATATATTTCCTAGCACTTTTATTTCTCCTTTAAAAATTACATATAATTGGTGGAGGTGAGGAGAGTTGAACTCCTGTCCAGATAACATTTCCATATAAGCTTCTCCGAGTGCAGTTTGCTTTTTATTTTCCTTTACATAGCACGAACAAACGCGTTCTATATAAAGTAGTTTCTATAATACCCACTATTTTTGAAACAAAAAATAGCTTCGTTTCCTACTAATTTGACACCTTATATTAATCGTAGGAAATTAATATAAGATGATGCTGCAACTAGGCAGCAAATGCTAATTCTTCGTTATCAGCGTTTATATTTATTCTCGCTTTTTTTAAGGTGGCCGAAGCGAACATCCACCACTCGCTACTTATACTTCTATATTACTGTCGAAACCAATTGCACCCCCAAGTACAACTATAATTATAACTTATTAATAAAAAAAATACAATGGAAATTTTTGATTTTCTCTTGCATATATGTAGGTTTGTCAAACATATGTCACACTTAATTGAAATTAATACTATTTGAAGTACCTATTCATATGACTGCTATT
>CANPWI010000096.1 GCA_947584125.1 uncultured Clostridia bacterium | reverse complement strand
TTTTTCTTTATATAATAATCTTTATCAACCGTATTACTTCTAGCATAATATAATGCTTGTTCAATGTAATTTTCTATCTTTTGTAATTCCTCATCTATACTTTTAGTTATTTCGTTTTTATTGTTTTCTACTATCATTTTACCGGCTAGCAATTGGTATTTTTATTTCGTGAATCCACATTTCTATATATTCTTTATAATCTTCTTGCAAATATTTATATTTATTTACATTTTCTATCATTGATTTATTTGTTTGTTCTAACATTTCCTTAAGTATTTTACCTTCCCAAAAGTTAGGTTTTTCCATTACCTCTGTAATTAAATATTTATCTTGTAATTCTTCTAGCATTTTATAAGAATTTGTATAATAATTTCTTTTATGTATATATTCTATTAAAATAGAAATGAAATACATTCCTAGAACAATTAGTGGAATATATATTTTAATAAAATCACCATAAGGATATGCAAGTAAAAATATTTCTATGGTAGCAATTCCAAATAATATTAAAATTATTTGGATTATCTTATCTTTTAAAAAATTACTAAATCTCATTTTCTCACATTCCCCTCTAATTTATTTAAGTATATATCCCTGTCCTCTTTTTGTTTCTAATAATTCTTTTAATCCTAATTCTTCTAATTTATTTCTTAATCTAGTTATATTTACTGTTAATGTGTTATCATCAATAAAACTTTCACTTTCCCATAAGTAATCCATTAGTTCTTCTCTTGAAACAATTTTATTTCTTTGCTCAGTTAAATACTTTAATATTTTTAATTCATTTTTTGTTAACTCAATTTCTTTATCTTTCTTAATTAATTTACTATTTGATAAGTTAATTATAAAATCTTTTGATACTATTTTATCTTGAACATTTTCCATATTGCTTCTTCTTAAAGTAGAACCTATTTTTGCAAGTAAAATTTGAATATTAAAAGGTTTTGTAATGTAATGGTCAGCTCCATAGTTTATACATAACAATTCATCTAGTTCATTCTCTCTACTTGTTATAATAATAATTGGAACATTAGATTGTTTTCTAATTTCTTTACAAACATATTCTCCATCTACTCCCGGTAAATTTATATCAAGTAATATCAAATCTGCATTTATATTTAGAATATCTTGAATTGTATTATTGAAATTTTTTAAAGATTCTGTTTTATATCCATGATTGCTTAAAAATATTTCTAATTCATTTCTCATCTTTTTATCATCTTCTACAATAAGTATTTTTTGCATATTTTTTCCTCCAAAATTATTATAGCACATTATTTAAAAAAATAACCTTACATTTTTGTAAGGTTACTTTTACTTAAAATATTTTATTACAAATTCTGTGCCTTTATCTGATTTTGAACTTACTTCTATATTTCCATTATTTTTTTCTATAATTGATTTTGATAAAGCAAGTCCTATACCAATACTATCATTTGGAGAATTTTTTCCTTTATAAAACCTTTCAAATATATGTGGTAAATCTTCGCTATCAATTCCAACTCCATAATCTTTTATTTTAATTTGAGAATATATTTTATTTTCCTCAAAGTATATATCTACTACTCCACCCTCTTTAGAATGTTCTACCCCATTTTTTAAAATATTTGAAATAGCTTCAACTTGCCATTTTGCATCACAATATACTTTGCTTTTTGTATTTCCTTGCATATTTATTTTTACATTTTTTAAATCTGATATAATCGAAACATTTTCTACCACTTGATTAAGAATATCTTCAACTTTTTCTTCTTTATTTAAAAATTTTACAGTATTTGCATCTAATTTTGACAACTTTAGTAATGAATTTATCAGAAAATTTATATTATAAATTTGCCTTTTTATATTATTTACAAAATCTATTCTACTTTCTTTATCCATATCAGGATTATCTAAAATATTGTCTATCATTATAGTTATAGATGCTAATGGTGTTTTTAATTGATGAGATATATCTGACAAGGACTCTTTTAAATTTACTTTATCTTTTACAGAATTTTCTGCAACCTCTTTAAGCATAATTGTTGTTTTATACAATTCATTTTTTAATATTGAAAGTTCATCTTCAGTATTATCATCAATATCTAATCTATAATTTCTATTATTTATTTCTTCTATATATTTTGTAATTTCTTTAAGTTTTTTGTCTTTATTACTATTATATTTTAAAAAGACAATTAATAATAATGCTATAAAAATTAGTATAATGATTAATGTGCTTATTAAAAAAATATAAAAAGATTTATTATTATTTAAAAGTATTGATTCTTTGTTTAAATCTATTCCATAACTTTTAAATAAATTTGTATCTACATCATTTTCACTATTTAATATTTCCATTAATTCGTTTGTAGTTATATTAGGATAGTTTTTTTCTATATTTGCAATTATACTTCCTATTTTATTATTGAAATTTGTTGTATAAGTTCTATATTGATAATACTGGTATAATCCCATTACTATTAGTGCTAAAACTATTATAAATATAATTTTAATCATAGATTTCTTTAATTCAATTTTATTTTTCATCTTTATCAATCCTATATCCTATCCCTTTAATTGTAATAATAATATCTGTCCCTAATTTTTCTCTAATTCTTTTTAGATAAACTGTAACTGTATTATCATTTATATCATTTCCTGTCCATTCCCAAATTTTATCAATAATATCATTTCTTGTAACAACTTTATTTTGATTAGAAAATAATAAACTTAATATTTTTAGTTCTAAACTCGTTAATTGTATTTCTTTTTTATCTTTATATACAACCATTTTATCTAAATTAAACTCTATATTTTTAACTTTAACTACATAATTTTTCTTTTCTCTTAAAATTGCTTTATTCATTCTTGCTATTAATTCCCTTGTAGAAAATGGTTTTGTTATATAATCATCTGCTCCTAGTTCTAATCCTTTTACAATATCATCTTCTTCATCTTTTGCTGTTAAAAAAATTGTAGGTATTTTTTTATCTTTAATATTATTTTCATATAATTCAAATCCATTTCCATCTGGAAGCGATATATCTAGGATAATTAAATCTGGTCTGCTTGTATTTAAAAATTCTTTTGTGGTCTTTACATTAACTTTATGAATTACTTTAAAATTATTTTGTTTTAAAGTATATACCAAACCTTTTGCTAAGCTATCATTATCTTCAACTAATAAAATATCCATTAATATTTCTTCCTTTCATTGTAATTATATGACTTTTTCTATCGATAAGCAATATAAGTTCGAAAAAGAATTAGTAGCTGATTATTTTCAAATTTAAATGTTTTCGTTTCTAATTGTTTCTATAGTATTTTGTTTATTAATCTTAGACATTGTATATCTCATAATAACAAATACTAAAATAAATACAGCAATAATTGAAATGATAATTGGATTTACAGGTATATACATTCCTTTTTCTATTTTTATAGAAAATGCTTTATATAATGCATAAGTTCCAAGTAAACCTAAAAAAATACCATATATTAGCGATTTAGTTGAATAAAATATTGTTTCTAAATTAATCATTCTATTAAATTCTTTTTTAGTCATGCCAATACTTTTTAGCATAGCAAATTCTTTTTGTCTTAACTCCATATTTGATGTAACTGTATTAAATATGTTTGTTACTCCAATTAATGTTATAACTGTTATAAATCCATATAAAAAGATTTTTACAATTAAAGACATTGCTCTTTCTTCTCTTGCTTGTTCTTCAAAATTTGTATATCCTATATTATCAATCTTTAAATTTTTAACTTCATTTATTAAACTATCCGGATTACTAGACTGTATGCACATATATGAAAGTTCTAATTCAATATTTTTGAATTCATCTTTATTTATTACTAAATATCCACCTCTAGGATATGAATTTTCCATTCCATAAGGTCTTTCTTTACTTATATAACCTACTTTAATATTAATTTCTTTTCCTTCTAGTTTTCCAGTAATAGTTTCTCCAATATTATACTTATATCTTCTAGCCTCTATTTGTTTGTCATCTTTATAATACAAATATTCATCACATAAAATTCCTGTTTGTTTTAGTTTGTATGGATTTGCTCCTACTTTTTTTGCAAATTTTTCAAAGTCATTATTATCTAAAGCTAAAAGATGTAAATTAGAACACTTTCCATTCCCTGTCTCTATATACTTTTTTTGTTCTTCATCATAAACTGTATCTTCTTGAAGTTTAATTCCATCTATTTCTTCATTTATTTTATCTAAATCAAAAATTTTCAAATTATTTTGTTTTTCATATAATACAAAACATTCATCTATGAAATTTACTTTTTTTATTTTATCTACATCCGATAGTTCATTTCCTCTTAAATACAATTCTACATTATAGTCATAATCTTCATAATAATTATCAGCTAGATTAAACATATTTGTTACAAAAACATTCATTGTAATAAAAATAAATATACTAATAACTAAAGAAATAACTGTTGTTCTATATTTCTTTTTGCTTCTCTTTAAATTTTTATAAGCAAGTTCTCCACCTGTTTTAAATATTTTTGAAATAATTTTAGGTGTTTTAAGTTTTTTAGCTTTTATTTTAATTTCATCTGAATTTCTTAATAGCTCAATCGGACTAACTTTACTTGCTTTTCGAGCAGAGCTAATAGCTGATAAATAAATGGTAATTATTCCTAGTATTACTGATATAATAATTGGTAAAATTGTAATCTTAACAACAATTCCATCCATATTATTTAAAAAATATTTTCCACCTATATTGTTTACAATTTTTATTAGTACAAATACAGCAAATATTCCAGAAATAATTCCTAGTGGAATTCCAATTAGACCTAGTATTAATCCTTCAAATATTACATTTTTCTTTATTTGTTTTTCCGTTGCTCCCACACTTGAAAGCATTCCATACATTTTCATTTTTTCAGTTGTTGCAATAGCAAACGAATTTCTAATACAAAATACACTTGTAAATATGATTATAAATATTACAACTCCAACTACTGCATATAACATTGATACTGTAGAATCACTAAATGCAAATGCCTCCCATCTTAAAAGTTCATTGTTTAGTTCATATTCATCTGTTGCACTACTTACCTCTTTATAAGATGAAACTCCTACAATGCTTGGTATTGTTTCTTTATATTCTTTAGGATTTTTTAATGAGATATAGACATTTTTATTTCCCTCATTCAAATTTGTAGTAATTATTGAATATCCAGGATCT
>CANPWI010000095.1 GCA_947584125.1 uncultured Clostridia bacterium | reverse complement strand
AGAAAGTAAAATAAAAATGTTATTTAATCTAAATACAACTTTAGTCAAAACATAAATTTTCAAAAGATGAGTTCATCATCAAAAAAATCCAGTAAAAAAATATATTAAAAATAAGGAGGGATTAGTAAAAAATATAATTTTCATTTACAAAATTTATAATAAATAGGAGGAAACATGAAAACTACATTAATTAAAATACTAGCAATACTTCTTATTGTATTAATAATATGTCCTATGCAAATATTAGAAGTATTAGCAGTAAGTATAGGAGAAGATTATTACCTAGAAAGAGGAAAAAAAGGATTTTATACAGTACAAAAAAAGGACGATAAAACAGATAAATGGATATACATTACTTATGAAATAGTTTATTATAAAGATAAAAACGGTAAGGAAGATAAAATGCAAGTAGCATACTGTATGGATCCAACATTACCAGGTGTTGGATGGGCAAAAGATAGCATAGAAGGATATGATGTAAAATTAAAAGAAATACTATCAGATTCCAAAATATGGAGAATATGCATTAACGGATATCCATACAAAACAGCAAAAGAATTAGAGGTTGATACAGATGAAGATGCATACTTAGCAACAAAAGAAGCAATAAATTGTATATTAAGAAATTATAAATTAGAAGATATAAGACAATATTTTAGAGCAGGCCAAGACGAAATAGAAGGACAAGATATGGCAGAAACTAAAGCAAGAGGAGAAAAAGTAGTAAATGCTATATATAATTTAGTTTACAAAGCATATAATTCTAGTCAAACACCTGCAAATCCAGAAGTTATTGATGTTAATAAAATAGGTAATTTAAAGGAAGAAAAAGATGGTTATTATTCACAAGAATATAGTGTTATATCAGATATAAATATAGAAAAATATACTATTATAGAAAAAAATAATTTTTCAAATGGAACAATTATAACAGATATAAATGGAAAAGAAAAAAGCGAATTTAATAAATCAGAAAATTTTAAAGTATTAATACCAAAAGAAAATATGAAAACAGACACAAATGGAAATGTAAAAATAAAAGTAAAATGTGAAAACTATCCAATATTTTATGGAGAAAGTAGCAAATCTGGATACCAAAATTATGCTGTTTGTTCATCACCTTATGGAGAACTTATAGTAGATAGTAATATTTATATAAAAACAAATACAGCTAAAATAATTATAAATAAAACAGATGGAGAAACACAAAAACCAATAGAAGGAGTTAAATTTGAACTGTCTAATGATGATAGAAGCATAGTATTAGAAGGAGTTACAAATAATAAAGGAACACTTACTTTTGAAAATTTATATTGTGGAAAATATAATATAAAAGAATTAGAAACAAACCAGAATTATATTTTAGATGAAAATAACAAAGAAATAGAATTAGAATATGGTAAAACATACAATATGAATATTACAAATAAATGTAAAAGTGGAGATTTAATAGTATACAAAATAGACAAAGATAACAATAATATTGGACTTGGAAATATAGAATTTGAACTGTTTTCAGAAGAATTTAATAAAGTAATTGGGAAATTTGTAACAGATGAAAATGGAGAAATTAAAATTCCAAATTTAAGAATAGGAAAATATAAGCTAAGAGAAACTAAAACAAATAAATGGTATAATTTAGAAGAAGAAAAAGAAATAACAATTAATTGGAATGAAATTACAGAAACCACAGTTGAAAATGAATTAAAAAAAGGCAGTATTAATGTTATAAAAGTTGATAAGGATAATAAAGAAATAAAATTAAGTGGAGTAAAATTTCAAGTATTAGACGAAAAAGGAAATATATTAGAAACAATAGTAACAAACGAAAATGGAGAGGCAAAAACATCAGAATATCCTATAAGAGATTATAAAAAATTAATAATTAAGGAAATAGAAACAAAAGAAGAATATAATATAACAGAACAAACAAAAACCGTAATTTTAGAAGAAAATAAAATTACCAATGTTGCATTTGAAAATGAAAAAAAGAAAGGTCAAGTAAAAGTTATAAAAGTAGATAAAGACAATAACGAAATTAAACTAGAAGGTGTTTTATTTCAAATATTAGATGAAAATGGAAATATAGTAGAAACACTAAAAACAGACAAAAACGGAGAAGCAATATCAAAAAAATTACCAATAGATAAAACTTATACTATAAAAGAAATACAAACAAAACAAGAATATGAATTAAATAATGAAACACAAACCTTTAAATTAAAAAACAATGAAATAACTGAAATGAAAATTGAAAACGAAAAGAAAAAAGGTCAAATAGAAATTATAAAAATGGATGAGGAAAATGCTGAATATAAAATACCAAATGTTGAATTTCAAGTATTAGATAAAAATAAAAAAATTGTGGAAAAAATTATAACAGATGAAAATGGAATAGCAAAAACATGTAAACTTCCAATCGGAGAGTATTATATAAAAGAAACAAAAACAGATGAAATGTATATATTAGAAGATAAAGAAATAAAAGTTTTAGTAGAAGAAAATAAAACATCAACAATTGAATTAACAAATAAGAAAATTAAAGGTCAAATAAAAATATACAAAACAAGCAATGATGATAATGAAATATTAAATAAAAGAGCAGGAAGTCCAATAAAAGATGTTGAATTCGAAATTTTAGATTTGGATGGAAATGTAGTAGATAAAATAAAAACAGACAAAGATGGAATAGCAATTACAAAATTATTAGAAAAAGGAAGATACATTATAAAAGAAACTAATCCCGGAGAAGGATATATTTTAAATGAAAGTGACTTTTTAGTTAAAATTGAGCAAAATAATGAAATTGTAGAAATTGAAATAAAAAATAATTCACAAGTTCCCAAAAGAGAAAAAAAGCTTCCAAGAACAGGATATTAAAAAAATTATATAAAAAACAAATATTTTTCTTATTTATTCTTGATAAATAATACAATTAGTGATATATTACTATAGGAATATATTAAATTGGGAGGACTATAAACTTATGGGATTATTTACAAAAGTATTTGGAAGCTATAGTGAAAAAGAAGTTAAAAGAGTAAAGCCAATTGTAGATAAAATTAATCAATTGGAAGAAGAAATGGAAAAGTTAACAGATGAACAGTTAACTAAAAAAACAGATGAATTTAAAAATAGATTAAAAGAAGGAGAAACATTAGACGACTTACTACCAGAAGCTTTTGCAGTAGTTAGAGAAGCTTCAAAAAGAGTTTTAGGAATGAGACACTTTGATGTTCAACTTATAGGTGGTATTATATTACACCAAGGTAGAATTGCAGAAATGAAAACTGGTGAAGGTAAAACATTAGTAGCAACATTACCAGTATACCTAAATGCACTTGAAGGAAAAGGTGTACATGTAATTACAGTAAATGATTACTTAGCAAAAAGAGATAGTGAATGGATGGGAAAACTGTATAAATTCTTAGGATTAACAGTTGGTCTTGTTATAAATGGAATGAATCCAGAAGAAAAACAAAAAGCATATAACTCAGATATAACTTATGGAACAAATAATGAATTTGGATTTGATTATCTAAGAGATAATATGGTTATATATAAAAATCAAGCAGTTCAAAGAGGATTACATTATGCAATTGTCGATGAAATAGATAGTATTTTAATTGATGAAGCTCGTACACCACTTATTATTTCTGGTAGATCAAATAAATCTTCAGAATTATATAAAAAAGCAAATGAATTTGTAAAAAAATTAGAAGCAAAAGTTATTGTAGAAGAAGATATTAAAGACTTTGACCAAGCAGAAGACAACGAAAAATATGATTATATTGTAGATTTAAAAGCAAAATCTGCAACATTAACACAAAAAGGTATTAAAAAAGCTGAAAATGAATTTAGAGTTGAAAATTTAAATGATTTAGAAAATTCTGATATTGTTCATCATATTAATCAAGCATTAAGAGCACATGGAATTATGAAAAAAGATATAGACTATATAGTTAAAGATGGAGAAGTATTAATAATTGATGAATTTACAGGAAGAATTATGATTGGTAGAAGATACAGCAATGGATTACATCAAGCAATAGAAGCAAAAGAAAAGGTTAGAATTGCAGACGAATCTAAAACACTTGCTACAATTACATTCCAAAATTATTTTAGAATGTATGAAAAATTAGCCGGAATGACAGGTACTGCAATGACAGAAGAAGAAGAATTCCGTGAAATATACCACTTAGATGTTATAGAAATACCAACAAACAAACCAATGATTAGAGAAGACCAAAATGATGTTATTTATAAAAACGAAAATGCAAAATTTAATGCAATAGTTGAAGAAATAAAGAAAAGTCATGAAAAAGGACAACCAGTATTAGTTGGTACAGTTTCAATAGAAAAATCAGAAAAATTAAGTAATATATTAAAAAAACAAGGAATTAAACATGAAGTATTAAATGCTAAATACCATGAAAAAGAAGCGGAAATAATAGCACAAGCTGGTAAATTTGGAGCAGTTACAATCGCTACAAATATGGCAGGTCGTGGTACTGATATTATGCTTGGTGGAAATGCTGAATATTTAGCAAAACAAGAAATGAGAAAAAATAAAGTTCCAGAAGAATTAATAGAACAAGCAACAACATATAATGAAACAGATGATGAAGAAATTTTAAAAGCAAGAAAAACATTTAAAGAATTAGAAAATAAATATAATGAAATAATAAAAGAAGAAAAAGAAAAAGTTATTGCTGCAGGAGGTCTAAAAATAATTGGTACAGAAAGACACGAATCAAGAAGAATAGATAACCAATTAAGAGGACGTAGTGGTCGTCAAGGAGATGTTGGACAATCAAGATTCTTCATTGGACTTGATGATGACTTAATGAAAATATTTGGTGGAGATATGATTACATCAGTATATAACACATTAGGTGCAGATGAAAATATGCCAATAGAAGCTAAAATTATCTCAAATGCAGTAGAAAAAGCACAAAAAAGAGTTGAAGGAAAGAACTTTAGTATTCGTAAAAATGTATTACAATTTGATGATGTTATGAATATACAAAGAGAAATTATATATAAACAAAGAAAAGAAGTATTAGACGGTGAAAATATTCATGACAATATAATTAATATGATGGAATATGCAGTAGAAACAATAGTTGCAACATACTGTGAAGGAGTTAGTGAAGAACAAATTAGTAAAGAAGCATTAATGCAAGAAATAAGAACTAATTTAGGAATAGAAAATGTAGAAGCAATAAACAAAGACAAAATAAAACAAGAAGAAATAGTAGAAGAATTAAAACAAAAAGTAATGCAAAAATACCAAGA
>CANPWI010000094.1 GCA_947584125.1 uncultured Clostridia bacterium | reverse complement strand
ATTGCTGTCCATATTGTTTGTAATATTTCCATAATTAAAAACCTCCATAAAGTTATTTTTGTATTTAGGACCAATGTAACATTGTTTATTATCATTAAAGGTTATAGTATTAGTAAGAGCCTCTACATTTGAAATATTATTAATATTTGCTATATAAGATTTATGACATCTAACAAAATTTTCAGGTAATTGGTCTTTTATTTTATTAAAGGAACTATATGTTTCATATTCCCTGTTATTTGTATAAAAAACAAGTTTCATACCATCTCTTTTAATATATTGTATTTCATCTTGATCTAATATTGTTTTAGTTCCAATTGTTATATATGTTTTAGGTAAATGAGATACATCATCAAAAAGTCGAGTAATTGTTTCCTCTAATTTTTCCTTAGTAATTGGTTTAGGTAAATAATCGAATGTTTTAACTTTGTATGCAAGCATAACATATTCCAAATGACCAGTTGTGAAAATAATATATACATTTTTATTATTTTTTCTAACTTTCTGAGCTAAATCAATACCAGATATATCTGACTTTAAATTAATATCTAAAATTAAAACATCAGTATGATGTTTAGAAACATAATTTAAAACATCATTGGCATTATCAGCTTCTAAACCTATTTGAGCTTCATAATCATATTTAATGAAAACTGATTTTAACATATTTGATAATCTTTTAAGTACTGGAAGATTATCGTCACATAGTACAAAATTTAACATATTTTATCCTCCATATTTTATTAGTATAACTCTTGAAAATGTGTAAAAATAGATATATGACAATAAATGACATATGACAATAAATTCCCTAAAATTTCCAAAAGTAAATACAATATTATTCCATTTTTTGAAGATTGTCAAGCTTTTAAGTAAAAAAATGGAAAAAAATGTGATTTTTTTAAGAAATATAGCTATATATGTCGTAAAAATGTAAGAAAAATTAGTGAATATAAGTAATAATAAAAAATAAAACACATATAATTTACAAAAAAATGCATGGGAGAGTGAAAAAAATGAATAATAAAAAAATTGCATTATTTGTAGTGTTTTTAGCAATTATTATTTGTGGAATATGTACAATTAATTTAGACAGTACAAAAGAGATGATAACAAAAGTTGCAAATTCAAGTACACTTAGTAATACTAAAATTGGATGGGGTGTAAAAAGAGAAAAAGACCATAAGCAACCCGATTTAGGTAGTAAAAATATGCAAATATTACAAGAAGGAAATGGAATTGCTATAGGAAACAATGAAAAAAAATATGTATATCTTACATTTGATGAAGGATACGAAGCAGGTTATACAAAATCTATATTACAAACTCTAAAAAATAATAATGTAAAAGCAACATTTTTTATAACTGCACATTATTTAAATACTCAAGAAGATTTAGTAAAACAAATGATAGATGAAGGACATATTGTAGGAAATCATATTCCATTAACACTAATGACACTAATTTAAAAATATAATAAAATCTAGAAAAGTAACTATTTTACAAAAGAGCATAAATTTATGTAAATAATTGCAAATTTTATGTAAAAATGATATAATAAATATATAAAACTTAAAAAAGGAGGTATATTACGATGACAGGAGCTCAGAAATCTGAACTTCTAACAACTCTTCGGACAAAATCCGAATTAGGCCAAAAATTTATTGAAGATGTTTTAAAAAATGCAGTTGGTTCTAAAATTATGATTTCAGGCTTATCTTTTAAAAAAGAAAGTCTAAAAGAGTGTGAATCGACTCTGGATAAAGCAAAAACAGCTTCAAGTATTCGTGACATAAAACGGCTTTTGAAAGAAGACACGATTCCAATGGGATTGTTGTACAAAGAGAAGTTCTGGCAAGAATTTCAAGATTCCATTAACCTTCTGTATAAGACATGATGGTATCGAATGGGGGTAACTTTAAGTTACTCCCATTTGTCTTTAAAAATTTTTAATAAAATTGACTAAAATTAAAAGAATATGTTATAATATATAATGAAGTATTGTAAAATTAGGGGGAGGTATTATGGAAAAAAGGATTATTCGTAAGACTCCAAACGAAACAATAAGGCAAATAAGGAATAATGTAAGAGGAGGAAATTTTCGTAGAGTATCTGAATTGATTATGGAAGTTTTAAGACAAAAAGATTCTGATGAAACTCAAAATTACTTAATTGAAAAAATTTATAATGATTGTATTGCACCTTGGGTAGAAAGAACAGATATTAGTGAGCCAATACCAAGACAATATGAAAATATGCTTATAGCATATGCAGAATATGACCAAAGTCATGAAAATACAGAAAGAGCTTTAAAAGTTTTAGAATCAATAAAAGAGTCAGAGAGTCCTAAAATAAGAAAAAAAGTAAGAAGAAAAATAAAATTAATAAATTTATCTCAAGAACTTTCAAAAGATGATATTGACATTGATACAATTCAAGAAATAACAAATGACATTCAACAAGATGAAGATAGTAGAACATATGTGGAATTAATTTCTTCTATATTTGGAAAAGAATTTCCTATAGAAAATTTAAATTTAGGAGAATTAGAAAAATATATAGTAGGAAAACATAGAAAACCATCAGGTAATTCTATTCCAAATAAAGGTTCTTATCCTGAAGAATTACAAGTTAAAAATAGGATGAAATTTTTTAAAGAAGAACTTGATATAGAACCTATGATTAGATTCTGTGATAAGGGTATTTTTGCCGGAAGTATTCTTTTAGAATTAAAAGACACTGATTCAATTTTAGTAGAAAAAATAATAAATATGTACGCAAATGATACATATGAACCTAATAATTATGGCAGTTCTACATACATATTGCCAAAAAATAAAATGTTAGATTTAATAAAGTATCAAACTAAAGAAAAAGTGAAAATTCAATTAAAAGAAGACGAAATCAAAGGAATAGCTCCAATTCAACACAGAGGAAGTTGGAAAGAGAATATCAAAAATGTAGTAGAACAAATGAAGAATGCATCAAAAGTACAAACTACTGATACAGATGAACAGGTACAAGATGAAGATGTTGAAATAATAGACTCAACACAAATAGAGCCACAAACAGAACCTCGAGAAAAATTCAAGTCAAAAATTAAAATTGCAGATAACATTAGTGACAATAGAAAATTTTTACAAGATATTAATACAGACTTAAATGGTATATTGACAGATAAAATGATTGAACAACTAACAAGAAAAACAACTAGTTACTCTTTTGAAAAAATATATAGTAAAAGATTAAAGCCAAAAATAATTGAAAGTTTAGAATTATTGGATATGCCAGAAGAAATAAGAGAAACTGAAGCTAAAAAAATATTTTTAGTTATGAAAATGACACGAGAAGATATGAGCAAACTAAGAAATAAAGAAGATAGTAAAGGTGGAATATCAAAAGAATATTTAGCTTATATTACTGAACAATATTCTTGCTACTATGATGATGCACTTGTTGAATTAAAAAAAGGTATTGAACAAGGTTTGAATTATGAACAAATTACTGATGCAATGAAAAATTGTATTTTAATTGAAGATGTTGAAAAATTAAATCCACAAGAAAAAACAGAAGAGGTAGAAACACCATTAGAACCAATTAATCTTGATGAATCTGAAAACGCACAAAATGAGACAAATCAAAAAGAACCAACTACACCAGGAATTGAACGATTAGAAGAATATATAACTCAAAATAGTAATGCTGATCCAATGATTATGAAGCTTGCAAAAAAAATACAAGGATTTCTTACTAGACTTGCAGAGCTAGATGCAGAACAATTACAAGCAGATAATGATTTACAAGCTATTATTAAAGAAGAAGAAAATGCCAAAGCACAAGCTAGAGATAGAATTGAAGCACAAAAAATTGCTAGGGCAAAACTAGAACAAGCTATCAAAGAAGAAAGAGAAGCATCAACTTTAGCAGAAGAAGCTATTAATGCAGAACAAGAAGCATCAATGAAAAAACAGAAATTTGAGGAAAAACAGAAAATATTAGCTGATGAAAGAGCAGCAATTCAAAAGAAATTAGATGATTTTATGGAATTATAGAGGTGATACAAATGAATGGTAAGGAACTGATTAAGAGAAAACAAAATATTTTTACTAAAATAAAACTCTTTTTTAGAAATATTTTTGTAAAAAAACATAAGGATGTAATGTTGAATGCAGGTAATACTGATTCAAATCAAAAGTCATCTATAAATAATAAACAAAAAGAGCAGTTTTTTAACTTATATAATGATATAAAAAATGGTAACGTGAATGTTTTTAATGTAGATATAGATAAACTTGAAAAAATATGTCAAATGCTAGAAGAAGAATGCAATTTAAAAGAAAAGAAACTAAAAAATACAAGAGATAATATAGAAACTCATAAAAAAAATATTGCGTGTTACAAAAATATAGCTTAAAAAATAAATATAAAAAAATAACTAAAGGATATTATATATAGTCCAAAAGTTATTTTTTTTTGTTATATTTTTTTTTATATCTCATAATATTAAATAAAATATTATGAGGAGGAAAAAATGGCAAATAAAGTTTATGTGGAATACGGTATAGCAGATTTAAAAGATATTTTAAGCAATATCTTAATAAAATATATAGGAGAGAAACAATATGAAAATCAAAACATATAAAGTTGCTAAATATATGAGATTATCAAGAGATGATGGAGATGACCGAGAAAGCGAAAGTATTGAAAATCAAAGAGATATAATTGATAACTATATAAATGACAAAGAAGACTTAATAGAAATAAAAGAATATGTAGATGATGGTTTTACAGGAACGAACTTTAATAGACCAGGTTTTCAAGAAATGTTACAAGATATAGAAGAAGGAAAAATAGATTGTATAATAACCAAAGATTTATCAAGATTTGGAAGAGATCATATAGACACAGGATATTATTTAGAAAGATATTTTCCATCTAACTCTATAAGATACATTGCAATCGGAGATAATGTGGATACCTTAAGACCAGATGGACTTCAATTTTTAACATTTAAGCTAAGTTTTAATGACTATTATGCACAAGATATTTCAAATAAAATAAAAAGTGTTAAGCAAAGAAAAATTGAAAAGGGAGAGTTCCAAGGAGGAATAGCACCATATGGCTATAAAAAAGATAAAAATATAAAAAATCATTTAATTATTGATGGATATGCAGCAGAAATTATAAAAGATATATTTGATATGTATGTAAATAAGGGAATGTCACCACAAAAAATAGCAGATGAATTAAATAAAAAAGAAATATTAGCACCAGCTATATATTTAAAAATACCAACTTTTATGAAAAGA
>CANPWI010000093.1 GCA_947584125.1 uncultured Clostridia bacterium | reverse complement strand
GTAGATTATGCACATTCAAAAGGAGTAGTAGTTGAAGCTGAACTTGGAAAACTTGCAGGAGTTGAAGATGATGTTAACGTATCTGATGATGATGCAAGATATACTGACCCAGACCAAGCAAAAGAATTTGTTGAAAGAACAGGTTGTGATTCTTTAGCAATAGCTATTGGAACAAGTCATGGTGCATATAAATTTAAAGGAGAAGCAAAATTAAGATTTGATATACTAGCAAAAGTTAAAGAAAAAATACCAAACACACCAATAGTATTACATGGTGCTTCAACAGTTATACCAGAACTTGTTGAAATGTGTAATAAATTTGGAGGAGATATACCAGGAGCAAAAGGTGTTCCAGATGAAATGTTAAATCAAGCAAGTAAATCAGGGGTATCAAAAATAAATGTTGATACAGATTTAAGACTTGCAATGACAGCAAGCATAAGAAAAGTATTTGCAGAAGATCCATCAGCATTTGATCCAAGAAAATATTTAACTCCTGCAAGAGATTTAATATCAGAAACAGTAGAACATAAAATTAGAGATGTATTTGGTTCAAGTAATAAAGCATAGAAAAATTAAATATTTAAATAAACAAACACCCGGCTAGGCCGGGTGCTCGTTTATTTGTATGTGAGATAAAATTCCCTTTTTTTCTCATTTTCGCAAACAATTTTTAAGGCATTAAAATCGGGGTGACAAATTAAAAACTCTTTAATTATAAACATAAAGTTTTTAAATTCATGACCATTAGGTATCCGACATCTAACCTTTAGTTTACAAAATGTGATTAAAGAAAATTTATTACTCTTTGCAAGTTTTAAACCTGCAACATTAAGCTGTCTTTGGAACTTTCTAATATAATTTTCATAAAACGATAAATCGTTATTTTTTATGAAAGTTAAAAAGTTCTTTTTCCGAAAAGCTAAGTCTCTTGAATCCATGATAATTATCATCCTTTCTGTATCACTCAAAAACAGTTTACATATTAAAATTATAACATGAAATTGTATATTATGCAAATTTTAATATAATTAATAATATGTAACAAAAATATAAATTATTCATATTATATACAAAAAAGATAAAGGAGAAGATAATATGAATAATTTATTAGTGTTCTTTGCTTTACCTGTAGCAACAATAATACTATCTGTAATATTAGAAACTCTGTTAAAAAGTCCTATAAAGGTAGCAGCTATATTTTTCTCAATTTACATAGTAGTTACATTTGCGGCATTTGATGAGGAATTTTTAATATTTGCTATTGTTTATACTATTTTATCTTATATTGCAGCAGTTATTACAAAAATAATTACTAAGCTATTAAATAATAATTGTAATCATGATGATGATGATAACGACAATTGTAATAACGACTGTCCAACAGTATGTGAGTTACAAGAAGCCATTGCAGACTTAACAGATAGTGTAAATACAATAAACAATTTATTGGATAATATAGGAATAAATAATCCACCAAATAATGGTGGAAATGGTGGAAACAATAACTGCTGTTGTCGAAATAATAGAAGATTTTCAAGATAAAAATACATTACATACAAAATTTCTTTGAAATTTTGTATGTTTTTTTTTATAAATAATTGCCAAAACAATTTTAACAATATATAATAATAGTATTATTATAATGTACAAGGAGAAAAAAATGAGATTAGATAAATTTTTAAAAATATCTAGAGTTATAAAAAGAAGAACAGTTGCAAATGAAGCAGCAGATATGGGAAGAATAAGTGTAAATGGTAAAATAGTAAAACCAAGCTATGAGGTTAAAGTGGGAGATATAGTTGAAATAAAATTTGGAGATAAATTATCAAAATTTGAAATTATAAAAATTCCAGAAAAACAAGTAAAAGACATGGGAGAATTAATAAAAATAATATAAATTAGAAAAATAATATAGGGAGGTAATAAAAGTTACTTCCCTTATAAATAAGGAGAAAAAAATGGGAGATTTTGTTCATCTACATGTACATAGTGAATTTAGTTTATTAGATGGTGCAAATAGAATAAAAGATTTGCCAAAACGAGCCAAAGAATTAGGAATGGATGCAATAGCAATAACAGATCATGGAGTTATGTATGGAGTTATTGATTTCTATAAAGCTTGTAAAAAAGAAGGTGTAAAGCCAATAATAGGTTGTGAGGTATATGTAGCACCAAGAAGCAGATTTGATAAAGAACCAAATATTGATAATAAATATTACCATCTAATTTTACTTGCAAAAAATAATGAAGGATATAAAAACTTAAGTAAATTAGTTTCTATTGGATTTACTGAAGGGTATTATTATAAACCTCGTATAGACTTAGAGGTACTTGAAAAATATCATGAAGGATTAATTTGTTGTAGTGCATGTCTAGGAGGAAGTTTAGCAGTAGCAATAAAAAATGGCAATATGGAGGAGGCAGAAAGAATTGCTTTATGGCATAAAAATTTATTTGGAGAAGATTACTATTTAGAGGTACAAAGCAATTATTTGCCAGATCAAGCATTAGTAAATCAAAAGCTAGTAGAGCTAAGTAGAAAATTAAATATACCACTTGTTGCAACCAATGATGCTCATTATTTAAGAAAAGAAGACGCATATAACCATGAGGTTTTGCTATGTATACAAACAGGTAAAAGAATGACAGATGTTGATAGAATGAAATTTGAAACAGAGGATTTTTATATAAAAAGCCCAGAAGAAATAAGAGAATTTTTCCCAAATCTTCCAGAGGTAATGGAAAACACAGTAAAAATAGCAGAAAAATGTAATGTTGAATTTGAGTTTGGAAATACAATACTTCCAAATTATGATGTACCACCAGAATATAAAACACATTACGATTACTTTAAAAAGCTTTGTGATGATGGAATAGAGAAAAGATATGGAAAAAATATAACAGAAGAAATAAAACAAAGAGTAGAATATGAAATGTCTGTAATAAAGAAAATGGGATATGTAGATTATTTCCTTATTGTTTGGGATTTTATAAACTATGCTAAATCACAAAATATTCCAGTAGGGCCAGGTCGTGGTTCAGGAGCAGGTTCAATAGTAGCTTATGCAATAGGAATTACAGATATAGACCCAATAAAATATAATTTACTTTTTGAAAGATTTTTAAACCCAGAAAGAATTAGCATGCCAGATTTTGATGTTGACTTTTGCTATGAAAGAAGACAAGAGGTTATAGACTATGTAGGAAGAAAATATGGACATGATCATGTATCTCAAATTATAACATTTGGAACAATGTCTGCCAGAATGGTAATAAGAGATGTAGCAAGAGCATTAGATGTACCTTACCAAGAAGCTGATAAACTTGCTAAAATGATACCAAATGAATTACATATAACAATACAAAAAGCTTTAGAACAAAATAAGGAACTAAGAGATATATATGAAAATGATGAAGAAAAAAAGAAATTATTAGATATTGCTATGGGATTAGAAGGTCTACCAAGACAAGCATCAACTCACGCTTGTGGAGTAGTTATAACAAAAGAACCAGTTGTTAATTATGTACCATTATATGTAAGGGATAATAATATTTCAACACAATATATAATGACAACACTTGAAGAACTTGGACTATTAAAAATGGATTTCTTAGGATTAAGAACTTTAACAGTTATAGAAGATGCTAAAAAACTTGTAAAACAAAATAGAAATATAGATGTAGAATTTGACAAAGATATGAATGATCCTAATGTATATAAACTTTGGGCAGAAGGTAAATCTTACGGAATATTCCAATTTGAAAGTCAAGGTATGACAAACTTTATGAAAGAACTAAAACCAGATAGTTTAGAGGATATAATAGCAGGAGTTTCTTTATATAGACCAGGCCCAATGGACCAAATACCTAGATATATAAAAGGAAAACAAAATCCTGGACACAATGAATATACTCACCCAGCTTTAGAGCCAATATTAAATGTAACTTATGGTTGTATGGTTTATCAAGAACAAGTTATGCAAATAGTTAGGGATTTAGCAGGATATTCACTAGGAAGAGCAGATTTAGTAAGAAGAGCAATGGGAAAGAAAAAACTAGATGTAATGGCAAAAGAAAGAGAATACTTTATACATGGTCAAACTGATGAAGATGGAAATATTATAATACCGGGATGTGTCAGAAACGGAATAGATGAACAATCTGCTAATAAAATATTTGATGAAATGGCAGAATTTGCAAAATATGCATTTAATAAATCACATGCAGCAGCGTATGCAGTTGTTTCTTACAGAACAGCATATTTAAAGGCATATTATCCAGAAGAATTTATGGCAGCTACTTTAAATAGCTATTTAGGAAATTTATATAAAATACCTATGTATATTGATGAATGTAAAAGACTAAACATTCAAATTTTAAAACCAGATATAAATGAAAGTTATACAAAATTTACAGTAAAGGATGGAAAAATTAGATTTGGTCTTGGTAGTATAAAAAATGTTGGAATTCAAGCTATAGATAATATAGTTAAAGAAAGAGAAAAAAATGGAAAATATAAGTCTTTTACAGATTTCTGCGAAAGAGCAAAAAATGAAGCGGTAAATAAAAAATGTATAGAAAGTTTAATAAAAGCAGGAGCATTTGATAATTTTAATCAAACAAGAAGTACATTAATGGCATCTTTTGAACAAATATTAGATGTAATAGATTCATCTAATAAAAAAGCATTACAAGGACAAGTATCAATGTTTGACTTAGGAGGATCAGATGAAGATAATCTAGATGAACTAAAATATAAATTTAATGAGCAAAAAGAATATTCTGATAAAGAATTATTATCAATGGAAAAAGAAATGTTAGGAATATATATTTCTGGTCATCCGCTAGAAAAAATTAGAGAGCAAATAGAAAAACAATCAACAATAAATACTTTAAAAATGTTAGAAATACAAGAACAAGTAGAACAAAATCAAGAAACTGAATATAAAGACGGACAAGAGGTTAAATATATTGGAATTATAAGTAGCATCAAGAAAAAATATACAAAGAAAAATACAATAATGGCATTTGTAACTATCGAAGATTTATATGGTCAAGCAGAAATAATAGTATTTGAAAATGCATATTTAAAATCACAACAAAGTTTAATAGAAGAAAATGTAGTAACTGTAGAAGGAAAATTAAGTATTAGAGAAGATGAAGAACCAAAAATAATTGCAAATTCAATTTCAAACTTTGAAGATAAAAAAGTAAAAACATTGCAGATAAATATAGATAACCTAGAAGAAACAAAGAAAGCACAGCTAAGAGGAGCACTAAAATTTTTCACAGGAGAAAAGAATAATATGCCTGTTGTAGTTATAGAAAAGCAAGAAACAAAACCTTGTGGAATGATATATGCAACAGATAAAATAATAGAAAAAATAGCAGAAATAGTTGGCAATGAAAGAATAAATATTCATAATTAAAATTATACTTGTAAATTAAATTTAAAAATATTGACAATTATAATAAGTTAATGTAAAATTAAACAAAAGAAAAAAAGGAGAAAACATAAGATGA
>CANPWI010000092.1 GCA_947584125.1 uncultured Clostridia bacterium | reverse complement strand
CTTTTCATTTTTGTTTCTATCATATTCTGCATAAATATAGTAAGAGAATAATATGCATACTAAAAAAACAGATATAAAAAAATTAAATTTATATAACTTTTTCTTTTTCTTTAGTTCAGGTGTCACATAAAGTTTTTGAGATATTAAAATCTGATTCATATAATCCTCCCTATTTTATTACATCTTTCTATATTATTATAACACTTTTTATATGGTATCTTCAAGTACTTTTTGATTAAAATTTATTTTTATAATAATTTTTTTTATAATTCATATACTTAAATATCTAAAATTTTACAAGGTGATATATTTGAGAAGATTAAAAGTGTTTATTTTTAATACATTAGTTATAATGTTTAGTAGCTTATTATTTAGAATAGTTGGTATGATATTTGGCGTATATGTTTCAAATAAAATTGGAGAAGAAGCTTTAGGAGTTTTTCAACTTGTTATGTCAGTATACATATTTGGTATTACCCTTGCCACATCTGGACTTAACCTAGCATCTACAAGAATTGTTTCTGAAGAACTTGCTAATCGGAAATGAAGATAATGCAAAAAATGCTGCAAAGCGTTGTATTTATATTAGTTTGATTTGTGGTATAATTGCTAGTATTTTAATTTTGATATTTTCAAATTATATAATACATACCTTTTTACATGATAAAATAAATAAAAGTATACTATTTTTAGTATCTATAGCACTTCCTTTTATTTCTATGTCTGCATCTATTAACGGTTATTTCACAGCTGTAAGAAAAGCTTATAAAACCGCTTCTGGTCAATTTATTGAACAAGCTACTAAAATACTAGTAACAGCTTACCTTATAAATTTATTTCTTCCAAAAGGATTAGATTATGCATGTTTTTCATTAATTTTAGGAGATGTAATATCAGAAATTGTATCATTTATATACATTTACATTTTGTATATTCATGATAAAAGAAAATCAAAATTATATTTAACTCGAAATAAAAATACAAATTTTGATAAAAGAATCTTTAAAATTTCAATTCCTATTGCAATTACCTCATACATTCGCTCTGGTCTTTCTACACTAAAGCAATTATTAATTCCAAATAGCTTGGAAAAAAGTGGACTTTCTTGTGATTTGGCTTTATCTTTTTATGGATTAATTTCCGGAATGGCTATGCCTATTGTAAATTTTCCATCTTTATTTTTAACCTCATTTAGTAGCTTACTTGTTCCAGAGTTTGCAAGGTATAAAACAAAAAAAGATTATAAAAGATTAAAACAAGTAACAAAATACATTTTATTTATTACATCAATATTATCAATATTTTTGTTTTTACTACTTTTTATTTTAGCAGAAAAAATTAGTATTTTATTTTATAAAAATATAGAAATAGCTTTCTACATAAAAATTCTTTCTCCTCTTGTTTTATTTATGTATTTAGACATTGTAGTTGATAGTATTTTAAAGGGATTAGACAAACAAGTTAGTGTAATGTTTATAAATATAATTGATTTAGTTACCAGTTTAATTTTCATATACTTTTTT
The DNA here is from genome assembly GCA_947584125.1 of uncultured Clostridia bacterium. GTDB lineage: Bacteria > Bacillota > Clostridia > TANB77 > CAG-508 > CANRMR01. The sequence continues at coordinate 4,023 of CANPWI010000092.1, read as the reverse complement.
GTTCCAAGTCTTGGTACAAAAGGATATATTTATTCAATATATATTAGTGAAATTTTAAACTTTGTTTTAAGTTTTTATATTTTATATAGAGAATTTAAAACAAAGAAGAAGGCTACCTACCTTCTTCTTTTCTAGCTTCTTCTTGCATTTTATCAATATGTCTATACATATTATCACATACAAATCCTTGTAAAATATCTTTTTCTCCATATATTTGTAATTGTTTTTTATAATATTTAGGATTTTCTATCTTACATTTTTCCATTTCTTTTTGTGCATTCTTTGTTACAGCATCAATTATTTTGAAAATATTTCTATCAATATATTTTCTTGTATCATTGCTAATTGTAGAACCATATTCACTTATTGAATCATACTGATACATAACAGCTATTTCATTTAAACTTTTCAAATCTAAATTTGTAACATAAATATTAGTTCCACTAAAATCCCCGTGATTCAATTTTCTTGCAATTATATTAATTATTTCTGCTCTATTTGTTTCCATCATATTCTTAGTTTTTTCATTATATATTAGCTCTATTTGGTCTTTTCTAGAAAGTGTATAATCTTGTTGTTCTGCCAAACCACCATATATATCTCCTAAGTTAACTCTTAATCTATCAAAAAAATTTTCCTTATCCATGTTTCTCCTCTTCATTACATTAGTTTATTTTATACTATTTCAGCTATTAAATCATATTCATTTTTAACCTCTAGTATTTTACATTTAACAAATTTATCTATTAATCCATCTTTAGAATTTTTTATATAAATAACAGCATCCATTTCTGGAACATCCATATAACTTCTTCCAATATAAAATTTATTATCAAATGTTGTGTTTTCAATTAACACTTCATATTCTTTACCAATTTTCTCTTTCATTTTTTCTTCTGAAATTTCATTTTGTAGTTTCATTATTTTATCTCTTCGTGATTTTTTAGTCATATAATGAATTTGATTATCTAATTTTTCTGCTGGTGTTCCATCTTCTTTTGAATACATAAATACACCTAATTTATCAAATTTAACATTTTCTACAAATTCATATAACTTTTCAAAGTCATCTTTTGTTTCTCCTGGAAATCCTACTATTAAAGATGTTCTTAATATTACAGAAGGTATTTCCTTTCTTATTTTATTTATTAATTTTTTTATACTTTCTGAATTACTTTTTCTGTTCATTCTTTTTAAAACTTTATCAGATATATGCTGAATTGGTATATCAAAATATTTGCAAATTTTATCATTGTTTTTTACAACTTGTATTAATTCATCTGTAATTGTTTCTGGATATGCATATAAAAACCTTATCCACTTAAATTCTTTAATTTTGCTTAATTTTTCTAATAGTTCAGCAAGTTTGGATTCTCCATATATATCTATACCATATTTAGTTGTATCTTGAGCTATTACTATAATTTCTTCTATTCCTTTTTTAGCAAGGTTATTAGCCTCCTCTAAAATATCTTCTATTTTTCTACTTACAAATGGTCCTCTAATATATGGAATTGCACAATATGTACATTTATTACTACATCCTTCTGCTATTTTTAAATATGCCATTTTATTTCCTGTTGTTAAAACTCTATCTTCATATTGCATATAACTTTCTTCTTTTTTATCTTTTAATAATAATTTAGAAATTTTTTCCCATAAGTTATCATATTCATCTATAGTTAAAAACATATCTACTTCTGGTAAACTTTTTTCTAAATCTTTTTTATATCTTTGAACCATACATCCTGTTACAATTAAGTACTTGCATCTTTTCTTTTTATACTCTGCCATTTCAAGTATTGTATTTATTGCCTCTTGTTTTGCAGATTCAATAAATCCACAAGTATTTATAAGTATAACATCTGCTTTACTTGGGTTATTAACAATATTAAAATTATTGTTTTTAAATAATCCTATCATCATTTCAGTATCTACTAAATTTTTACTACATCCTAGTGATATAAATCCTACATTCATTTTGTTTCCTTCTCTTACTATAAATTTATATAATTGTAACATATTTTTTTCTAAAGTCAAAGTATTTTTTAATTTTTATGATATAATAACAATATATTTTATTTTAAGGAGGAATTTTATGACACCACATAATGAGGCAAAAAAAGAAGATATATCAAATATAGTTATAATGCCTGGTGACCCATTAAGAGCAAAATATATTGCTGAAAATTTTTTAGAAAATGCACATTTAGTTAATTCTGTTAGAAATATTTATGCATATACTGGAGAATATAAAAATAAAAAAATAACTGTTATGGCATCTGGTATGGGAAATCCTAGTATTGGAATTTATTCTTATGAATTATTTAAATTATATGATGTAGATTATATTATTCGTATTGGTACTGCAGGTGCTTATGCAGAAGACTTAGATTTATTAGACTTAGTACTTGTAGAAAAATCATTTAGTGAATCTTCTTACGCTAAATTACAAAATGGAAATACAGATAATCTAATTGAATCATCAAATTTATTAAATTATTGTATAGAGGAAACTGCAAATAAATTAAATTTTAAAATAAAAAAAGGAATAGTACACTGTTCTGATGTGTTTTACTCTGATGTTTCTGATTATAAAAAATTAAAAAAAGAACATAATTGTATTGCAATTGAAATGGAAAGCTTTGCTCTATTTCATAATGCTAAAATTCTAAATAAAAATGCAGCTTGTATTTTAAGTATTTCTGATTCTTTTGTTAAAGAAGGAATACTTTCACCAGATGAAAGACAAACATCTTTAAATAATATGATTAAATTGGCACTTGAAAGTGCATGTAATATAAAATAAGAAATAATACTATTATTTTATAAAATTTTTCTTTTTTCTCTTGATTTTTTGTAGCATTATGCTATATTATATAAAAAAATATTTGAAAAGGAGAATAATTATGGAAAAATTTTTGATATTTGGTCATAAAAGTCCAGATACAGATTCTATTGCATCATCTATTGCAATGGAATATATAAAAAAACAAATGAATGAAGATGCCAAAGCTTATCGTCTTGGTGAAATAAATAATGAAACAAAATATGCTTTAGACTATTTTAAATTTAATGTGCCAGAGTTATTAGAAAATGTTACAAGTGATGATCATGTAATTTTAGTTGACCACAATGAATTTACTCAAAGTGCCAATGGAATTGAAGAAGCTTGTATAGATATGGTTATTGACCATCACCGTATTTATAATTTTCAAACATCAGCTCCTTTATTTTATATGGCTGAACCTGTTGGTTGTACTTGTACAATACTTTATGAATTATGTATTATGAATAATATAACTTTAACTAGAGAAATAGCTGGACTTATGCTAAGCGCTATTATATCTGATACTTTATTATTTAAATCACCAACTTGTACGGTTAAAGATGAAAAAGTTGCAAATGAACTTGCTAAAATTGCAAATGTAGATATTAATACTTATGGACTAGAACTTCTAAAAGCTGGAACAGATTTAAGTTCATATTCTGCTAAAGAACTTATTAATATTGATTCTAAACTTGTATCTATTAACAATGTTAATATTCAAATAGCTCAAGTAAATACTGTAGATATTAATGATGTATTAAAAAATAAATCTGAAATAGAAGATGCTATGAACTTAGAAATTAAAAATAATAATTTAGGTTTATTTATGTTTTTAATTACAGATATATTAAATTGCAATTCACAAGTAATTGCTTTAGGAAATAGATGTGATGTAGTTGAAAAATCTTATAATGTAACTCTTGAAAACAATTCTGCTTTCTTAGAGGGAGTTGTTTCTAGAAAAAAACAAGTTATTCCAATTATTAGTGAAAATATATAAAACAGTTTTCAATAAAAAAATAAGAAAAATCAAATTTTTCTTATTTTTTTATTGAATTATGGGGCGAATCTATTATGTTTTTCCTATATTTAAAATAATCATTTAATTTTCTATTTACAAATATATTTTTTCCTTGTTTTAGTTCTTCTATGAGTTTATTCGATTCATTATATGCAAGGTTATATTCTTCTTC
>CANPWI010000091.1 GCA_947584125.1 uncultured Clostridia bacterium | reverse complement strand
TCAAAAACTAGTGATTGTGTTTATGAACCTAGTGTATATACATTAACTAGTGATAATTATACTAATGTTTTAAAATCAGTTCATGATAATTTAGATAACTATATAGGTCAAAAAATTAGTTTTTGTGGATATGTATATAGAGTTTATGATTTTAAGGATGATGAGTTTGTTTTAGCTCGTGATATGATAATTAGTTCAGATTATCAAACTCTTGTTGTTGGATTTCTTTGTAATTTGGATAATGCAAAAGATTTTTCCGATAATACATGGGTTAATGTAACTGGTACTATTGAAAAAGGTAATTATCACGGTGAAATTCCAATTATAAAAATTACTTCTATAGAAAAAGTTAATAAACCATCAGATGAATATGTTTATCCACCAAGTGACTCTTATGTACCAACATCTGCTATTTATTAAAAAATAAACACTCAAAAATGAGTGTTTATTTTTATCTAATAGGAAATTTTTCCGAACTTTTAATTTTATCTAATTTTCTTGCTTCAATAACTGCAATTAAAATATTTTTTTCTAATATATTTTCTAATTCTATATTTTTAGTTTTTAAAAAAAATTGTCTATCTTTTTTTTCTGGAATTATATTTATTCCATTTTTATTATATTCCATTATTGTTTTTTCAAAATTGTTTGCTTTTTTTACATTTTTTCCTTGTATATCATTTTTTAAACCTAATTTTTCTTCTTCAATTTTTTTCCAATCATTTCCTTCTATTTCATAATTCGATACAATTATAGTGCTTGGATTATTATTTTTCAAATTTTCCTCATCATTAAATCCTGCTATTACTTTTTTTATACTTGATTTTGTAGATGTTTTATATGTATATGTAATATTATCTGGTAAAAGCTTTTTCATGTTCATTTCTTGTTTTCTGGTCATTCTACTCTTTTTTCTTTTATTATTTTTTTGTATTGTAACATTTATACTTTTATCTTTTTTATTAATTATATGATTATAAAAATTTTCTTGTAATAAGATTCTTTCGTTTTCTTTTGTTATACTTAGATAATTCACCCTATCTTCGTCATATTTAATATCTATTTCATAATCCTCATCTGGAATTAATATTCTTTTCTCAAATTCTCTTTTTCTTGATATTTTATTGTTTAATGTATTATAATACTCTTCATATCCTTTCTTTTGATTCTTAATTTTTTCTATTTGTTTTTGTAATTCTAATACATTATTCATCTTTTCAATATTTTCAGTTATTTCTTTAGTATAATCATCCTTTACCAATTCTTCCATTAAATTTCTTAATTTATTATTAATGTTTTCTAAATCTTTTTGTTTTTCACTTATTTTTTTATTTACCTCATCAATTTTTCCTTGTACATTTTGTTTTTTCTCTTCAAATTCATCTTTTGACATATAATCAGATATAACTATTATTTCTTGACCATCTACTTTAATCTCATATACTTGATAATTTTCTTCTCCAACATTTATATTTTTATCTTTTATTTCATCATCACTTAGTTTTCTTGAATAAACCATTATATTTTTCATCACCTTTCGAAAATTGCTTTCATAAATCCTTTATCAATCATTGTTCCATATATATTTTTTAATATTATTAATACTATTGGGCCTATAAACATTCCTATTACTCCTATAAACTTGAAACCTGTATACATTGCTATTAATGTAAATATTGGGTGAATTCCTATATGTTTACTTACTATTCTTGGTTCAAGTAATTGTCTAGTTATTATTATAATAGCATAAACAATAAGCAAGCCTACTGCTAATTTAATATCTCCATTTACTGCAGATATTATCGCCCAAGGAATTATAACTGTACCTGACCCTAATATTGGTAATGCATCTACAAAACCTATTGCAAGTGCTGCAAGCATAGGATATTTTATATTAAATCCTATTATCTTCATAAAATATAGACCAATTAATACAATTCCAAATGATATAAGTATAAGTGTAAATTGTGCTTTTAAATATCCTCCTAAACTTAATATCAAACCTCTTACATGTATACCTATTTTTTTTACCCATGTTTTTGGTAAATGATGCTCTAATTGGTCTAACATATATATTTTATCTGTACAAATAAAGTATAAAGATAAAATCGTAATAACTACATATATTGCTACTGCTGGTATTGATGTTATAATATTTAGCATTGATGTTACAACATTTTTTATAAATTCTGAAATCATAGATAAAAAGTCTAATAATGAATTTCCTATTGTATTTCTTACTTCATCAGATATTTGTATTTTACTAAAATCTATATTTTTTATTATATCTTGAATCATTAAATATGTTTTTTCAAAGTAGTCATTTAAACCTGAAAGTAAATTTGCACCTTCTGATATTAAGCTTGTAATTCCCCATATTAAAAATCCTATAATTATTGACATAACTACTACAAGTACAATAATAGCACTTGTTTTTCTAGATAAGTTTGTTTTTTTCATTAATAATTTTATAATAGGTTCTATAAATAAAGAAATAATAAAAGCTATTAAAAATGGCATATAAAATATTGCCAATTTAAATGCTAAAAAAATTCCTAATATGGACATTATTAATAACAAAATTCTTCTAAATACTTTTGTCCAATATCCCATATCTATAACCATTTTCTCACTTCCTATTTATATCATATTATAAATTATATGTCAACCACTCTTTTTCTATTTATGTAAATTAAAAGAGGATTGTCCTCTTTTAATTTTATTATATCTAGTTAATAATTATTCAGCATTTTTTGTGTTTTGTTTGTTACATATACATTCAACCGTATCTGCTACTTGTTTATTATCTACATTTTGTGAATTAGTTAAGTCTGCTATTGTTAACATTCCTACTAATTTATTATCTTTTAATACTGGTAATCTCCTAATTTGTAAATCTGACATTAACTTTGTTGCTTCATTAATTTCTGTATCATCATTACAACAACAAACACTTGGAGTCATTATATCTTTTACAGGTGTATTTGTAACTTCTTTGTCACATGCTATTGTTCTTAAAATAATATCTCTATCTGTTAAAACTCCAACTACACAATTGTTGTTATCACATATTGGTATACATCCAACATGATTATCACACATTAATTTAGCAGCATCTTTTACTGTTGAATCACATCCACAATAACAAACATTTTCACTCATACAATCTTTTACTTTCATAATTTTACCAACCTTTCTTTTTTCTTACTTTTATATTTTGTACTAATTTATATTTTATATACAAAAAATAGATAATTATTTTTATATAATTACCTATTTTAATACATTTCAAATATTTTTTAATATAATGGTCTTGAGCCTTGATAAACAGGTCTTGGAATTCCTGGCATTGGTGGTCTTGGAGATATATAAGGTGGTGACATCATATTGCTCTTAGTTAATTCTTTTATTAATATTATTTTTATTAAATCCTTCATTAAATTATCTTGATGTCTTGTTTCTTTTTGCTCTTTATTATTTTGATTTCTCACATCTGCATTTCTATTTTGTGTTGTTTGTACTTTAACTTGTATATTTTCCTCAGCTTCTAAATTAATATATATTGTATTAGTCATTGTTTCTATCATTTCTTTTGTAATAGGTTCAGATATTTGGTTACAAGTTTTTGTTACCATAGGATATATTACTTTGTAAATATCTGGATAATATGTTTCTAAATTATTATCTTGTACATACATATTTTGAAAATTATTTGTAAATGATGTATCATCTTGATAAATATTATAATTATTCATTGGATATGTAGAAAAATTAGTTTGTGAATTATTATATCCTAATACATCTCTCATATACTGTTCATAAGATTGATTATACATAAAATATACCTCCTCACTAATATATATTATTATATGAGAAGGTATATTTTTTTGTTACAATTCATTTACAATTTTTTTAAATTTTTCTCCTCTATCTGCAAAATTTTTAAACATATCAAAACTTGCACTTGCTGGTGAAAATAATACCACCTCTCCTTTTTGAGTTACCTTTTTTGCAATGTCTACAGTTTCTTTTAAATTTTCACATAAATATATATTTATATGTTTATTTTGCTTTACTTCTTCTTTTTCTACTGCATCCATTATTTTCTTAGATGTATCTCCTAATAAAATAAGGTTTTTAACTTTATCTAATATAGGTTTTCCAATAGGAGTATAATCTAAATTCTTATCATATCCACCTGCTATTAGTGTAATATTTTCATCATAAGAATTTAAACCTGCAATAGTTCTTGTTGGAGATGAACTAACAGAGTCATTGTACCATTTTACCCCATCTATTTCTCTTATTAGTTCTAATCTATGCTCTACTCCTTCAAATTTTTTTATTGCATTTATTTGTGTATCTATATCAACTAAATCTTTAGTAGCTGCAATCGCTGCAGCAATATTTTCATAATTATGATTTCCTCTTAATTTAACATCACAAGTATTTAAAATATGTCTTCTTAATTTATTCTCACATTCTTTTATTACTCCGTTATCTACTATAAATCCATTATCTAATTTATTTTTTCTACTAAATAATCTAACTTCTCCTTTTGCTTCATCAATAAATTTTCTTGTTATTTCATTATCATAATTTAATACTACAACACTTTCTTCATCTTGATATTCGAAAATATTTTTTTTGGCATTTATATATTCTTCATAAGAACTATGTATATTTAAATGATTAGGTGTAATATTAGTTATAACAGATATTTTTGGACTTATTTTCATACCCATTAACTGAAAACTACTAAGTTCTAATATAACTATATCATCTGGTGTCATTTCTGATATTTTAGTAAATAATGGATTTCCTATATTTCCACCTAAATAACATTTATATCCTTTTTCTTTTAATATTTGATATATTAAAGTTGTTGTTGTTGTTTTTCCATCACTTCCTGTAACACCTATTATTTTACTTGGACACATTTCCATAAGCATTTCTATTTCTGTTGTAAGAATCGCTCCTCTTTTTTCCTCGTTTTGTAATTCTGGTATAGTAGGAAGACAGCTAGGTGATCTGAATATTATATCAAATCCATGAAGATTTGATAAATAATTTTCACCTAAGGAAAATTCCATTGTATAATTGGTTATTTTATCCATAATATTTTTTGGTAATTCTTCAATATTTCTATTATCAAAAGCAGTAACTTTTGCTTGTTTTTCATATAAATAGTCTATTAGAGGAATATTACTAACTCCTAATCCTATTATTGCTACTTTTCTATTTTTTAAATATTTATTAAATTCTTCTAATTTTTCATTTACATACTCCATAAATTCTCCTCCTATATTAAACTATTATATTCAAATTTATTTTTATTGTTATATTTATTATCTATATATTATATCCCAAATTTATTGATTTAACAATAATTTTAAAATAAATTTTACATGTAGTATATTTTTTTTATTTTTGTTTATAATAATATTTGAGCAGAAATTATCTTCTGTTATAAATATATTTATTTGGAGGTGTTTTTCAATGTCAAATAAAGAAAAACAAAATAACAAAAACAATCAAAATAATCAAAACAACCAAAACAATCAAAACAAAAATAACCAAAATAATCAAAATAACAATAGATAGTTGGTTATAATTAAAAAATTTATATATATGAATTTATTTAGTAGCAGAGTAATTAATCTCTGCTATTAATTTTTAATATTTAACTAATTATTCTATTTTAAATTATTATTTTTAACTTATCTAA
>CANPWI010000090.1 GCA_947584125.1 uncultured Clostridia bacterium | reverse complement strand
TCAATACTATTTTTTAAAATGTTTCTATAATTAGTTTTTATAATTGTCGGCATATAAATGTATGTATCATAATGAGTTGTAAAATATGTTAAAATTTTCTTGTAATTAAGCATAGAAAAATATTTTAAAGGTATATAAATTCTATTTACATTTTCTAATTTTGTATAATCAAAATCAAAAGATAATTGATTTAACAATAGTGATATTGTTTTATTTTTATTTATCCTAGAACATATATTATCTTTTTTTAAATTACCAATAGTTAAATTAGAATTTCTATCCTTTTTAAAACTATTAATAATTTTATTTTCTATATCTGAAATTGCTTGCCTTCGTAGTTCATTCAAAGCAGATATTGACAGAATTACATTATCCTCTAAATCTATTTCTATATCAGAAAATACAAAAGGTGTATTATTTGTTTTGGAAAGCTGTTTTTTTATTCTATCTTTAGTAATAGGTGAATTTAATGCATTTTCAGGATAAACAGTAGATGTTATTTTAGTATAAATATCTGCATTAAACAAATTTTTATCTTTTAAAGAAACATTTAATTCTATAGGAAAATTTTTATGTATTTTTATGTTGCCAACAAGTTCAATTTTTATATTTTCATTATTAGAATAACTATCTAAAGCTTTTTTAGATAATGTTTTACTAGATAATTTATATATTTTATCACCACAAAAAATATTTCCCTTCATTCTTCCAATTTTAACTATATTTTTTGGAGAAGCACTAGAAACATTTTCATTATTTATCATTAATTCAGAAATTGTGTATTTTGAGTTTTCATGTTCAAATGAAATAGTATCTCCTATAGCTAAATTATCATTTAAATTTAATGTAATATATCCTTTGCTTGGATTGTAATTAGAAACATTACCAACATATATTCCCATATTATTTTGTTTTTCAGGATAAACTAAATCCTTATTAGCATGAATATTATAATGACCACTTGAAAATTCTCCACGATTAAATACTTGTAGTAAATCTTTTTTATCTTGAATATCAATTTTATACTCAGAAGGATTTTTTAAATATAAATCAATATATTTTCTATAAATTCTAGTAACAGTAGCTACATATTCAGGAGATTTCATTCTTCCTTCTATTTTAAAACAATCTATTCCATAATCAATAAGTTGTGGCAAATAATCTAAAGCACATAAATCTCTTGTACTTAAAAGATAGCCTTTATCAATTTTAGAGTCATTTTCATATAATTCATAAGGCAATCTACAACTTTGGGCACATTTTCCACGATTTCCAGAACGACCTCCTATCATACTTGAAAATAGACATTGACCTGAATAAGAAATACAAAGAGCACCATGCACAAAAGTTTCTATTTCAATATTAGAATTTTCTTTTATAAATCTAATTTCTTCTATAGAAAGTTCTCTTGATAATACAACTCTTTTAAATCCAAATTTTTCAGCAAAAACTGCTCCTTCTAAATTATGGACAGTCATTTGAGTGCTAGCGTGTATAGGCAAATTAGGAAAATTAGTAATTAAATATTTTGCAAGACCTAAATCTTGAACTATAATAGCATCTACACCAAGATTATATGCAGATTTTGCAAGCAAAATAGCTTCATCAAATTCATCATTTTTTATTAATGTATTTAGAGTAAGATGTACTTTAACATTCCTTAAATGAGCATAATTAATAGCTTTTTCTAGCTCATCTAAATTAAAGTTTGTAGCAAGTGCTCTGGCATTAAAAGATGAAGCACCTAAATATACTGCGCAAGCTCCATTTTGTACAGCAGCTTTTAAACATTCAAAATCTCCGAACAGGAGATAAAAGCTCTATATTTTTCATATATTACATCATCCTTATTTTTTTATTTTTTTAATATTGTAACACAAAATAATAAAAAATCATACTATATATTATGAAAAAATAAAAAGGGAGGTAAGTATTATGCCTGAAGAACAAAGAGGATGCAATAACAATTGCGGATGTAATAATGGATGTTTTGGTGGATTATTTGGAGGAGATAGTGAAATATTATTTTTCATAATTATATTCTTATTATTATTCACAAGTTTTGGAACTGGTAGATAAAAATCTAAAAACATAGAAGACTTTAGATAAATTAAATATCTAAAGTCTTTTATTACATTTATGTTACAATGAAAGAATTTATTGACGAAAAAAATTATAAATGATATACTATACTAGAAAAAAAGCAAAATATGCAAAATACGGAGGAAAAAAATAAATGAAAAGTAGTAATCTAAAATATAAATTAATATCTATACAATTCATAATAATATTATGTCTTACAATGATTTCAAATATAATTTTAATACCTAAAGAAGAACTTGCAGCATCATATACTCAACATATAGAATCTGGAATAAATGCTTTTCCAGCAGATTATCAACCTTTATTAAATAAATTAAAAGAATTACATCCAAATTGGAATTTTGATGCATATTATACAGGAATTCCTTGGAGTCAAGTAATGGCAAATGAAACAGACTGTGGACATAACAGGATTTTAGAGAGCTCAAATAGTTTATGGAAAAGTTCATGTAATAATGTTGCAGCAGGATATGCTTGTGCTTCTAAAGAAATTGTAGCATATTATCTAGATCCAAGAAACTTTTTAAATGATGATATTAAAGTATTTCAATTTTTGGAAATATCATATAATGAAAGAATACATACAGTAGAAGGAATAAGAAGTCTTATTTCAGGAACATTTTTAAATAATAATGTTACATTTACTTTAAATGGTCAAACTAAAACAATGCATTATGCAGATATTATATTACAAGCAGCTAAAGAAAGTAGAATGAGCCCATATAGTATTGCTACAAAAATTATACAAGAGGTTGGTTCACAAGGTAGTGCTTCAGTTTCTGGTAATGTCCCAAATTATCAAGGATACTATAATTTTTATAATTATGGAGCTTATGATGGTGATGCAGCAATAGCAAATGGGTTAGAATATGCAAAAAAACATAATTGGAATAATCAATATACAGCTATTGTAGAAGGAGCAAAATTACTTGCAGATTCATATACAAATGCTGGTCAAAATACAGCATACTTTTATAAATGGGATGTAGTTGGGACAAGCATATTAAAACCAGGAGCAAGTCAAACAGTTGATTCTTCATCTTTATATACACATCAATTTATGACAAATATTCAAGACCCAACAAGTCAATCAAGTACATTATACAATACATATAGTAAAAATAATATAATAAACGAAAGCTTAAACTTTGTAATACCAGTTTATAATGAAATGCCTAGTTCAAATAAATTACCTACAAATTTAACAGAAGCAGATGGAGCATTATATTATTTAACAGGTACAGGTGTTAGAGTTAGGTCAGAAGCATCAACAAGTGGAACAATTCTTGCAACTTTATATACACTAGATGAAATAATTGCAGTACAAGAAAGAGAATGTATAACAAGTGGTGGAATAAAATGGGATAAAGTAAAACTATCTAATGGAATTATTGGATATATGGCAAGTGAATATTTATCACCATGTAAAGCAAGTACAAACAATCAAAATAACGAACCAATTATAGGAATAGCAATAACAATTGATAACTTAAGGTTAAGAGAATCACCAAGTACATCTGGAGTAACAAAAACAATAATACCAAATGGACAAAAAGTAGATATACTACAAAAAGATGTAGCAAATGATGGAACTAATATATGGTATAAAGTTAGATATAATGGAATGGTAGGATATGTTTCAAATGTATATTTAAAAATGATTGATAATAACAATAATAAAGTAGATGCTACATTAGTTGAAGGTGATGTTAACAAGGATGGAAAAATAACAGCAGGTGATTATGTTTTAATAAAACGACAAATAATGGGAGAAATAACATTAACAGATGTACAATTAAAAAGTGCTGATGCAAACGGAGATGGAAAAGTTACAGCAGGAGATTATGTGTTAATAAAAAATTATATTATGAGTTTATAATTTAAATAGGAGAGAGTAATATGAGAAATAAGGTTATATGTTTCATTATAATTATATGTATGTTATTAGGAATACAAAATTTTAGTTATGCAGCAAGTTTTACTGTATCAAGTTCAAAGTCTAGTGTAACAGTTGGAGATACATTTACAATATCAATAAATGCACCAGGTATAACAGGAAGATTTAATATAAGCTCAAATTCTAATGTAACATTAAATCAGAATAGTGTATGGATAGAGGCAGGAGCTACTACAAACATTACAGCAACTGCAAAATCTGCTGGTACAGCAACTATTACTGTTTCAACTGTTACAATTTCAGATGCTAATGGAAATGATATTCCAAATGATTCCAAAACTTGTTCTGTAACTATAAAAGAAAAAAGTGCAACTACACCACAAACTCCAGCTACTCCTACAACATCAACTGCAACATTAACATCTTTGACTATAGGTGAAAAAACATATTCAAATCCAAGCAAAGATATAACAGTTAATGTTGATAATGAAACAGATAATATTGCAGTAAAAGCAGTAACTAGTAATGGAGAAGCTTGTAGTATTAGTAGTACAAGTGGTTCAAAAAGTAGTCCAGTAAAATTAAGTGAAGGTACTACAAATATATATATTACATTAGCTTCTGGAGCAAAATACACAATAAGAGTTCAAAGAGCAGCAAAAAAAGTTGAAACACAACCAAATGTAATGGAACAAAATAATGAAGAAAAACCAGAAGAAAAAGTAAAATTATTATTAGATTCATTGAAAGTAAATGGATTTGATATACAACCTGAATTTAGTCCTGAAATATATTCATACAAAATTGATATTAATATGGATGAAAATGATGTTAAAGATTTAGATATAGAAGCTAAAGCAAATACAGAAGATGCTAAAATTGAAATTAGTGGAGAAAAGGACTTAAAGGAAGGTGAAAACTTAGTTACAATAACTGTTACAAGTGCAGATGGCGCAGAAAATGTAGTTTATCAAATAGTTGTTAATAAAATTGTAACATCATCAGAGGTTGTTAGTTTAGAAAATACAATACAAGATAGTATTTTACAAGAAGAAAATAACACTCCATCAAAAATGCAAATTATAATAGTAGCAGTTGCTATTGTTACAGCAATTCTAGGAATTATATTTGCAATAGTAGAATATAATTATACAAAAAATGATGAAGAAGATTTTGGAAAAGGAAATATTTTTGACTATGATAAAGAATTAAAAACAGATGATGAAAACAATGAATCAAATGGATATGTAGAAGAATTATACAAAAGTAAAAATATAGAAAATGAATTTGAAGATTTTAACGATGAAAAAAGAAAGAAGAAATCAAAAGGAAAGCATTAATTATGCTTTCCTTTTAATGTTACTATAGTAACTCCAGTTTCACCTTCACCATAAGTGCCTAATCTAAAACTTTCTACATGAGGATGTTTCTTTAAAAATAGGTGTATACCGTTTTTTAATGCTCCAGTACCTTTACCATGAACAATTCGTGCTTCTGTTAAGTTAGATAATACACAATCATCTAAATATTTATCAATAACAAAAATTGCTTCTTCAACATTATTACCAATTACATTAATTTCTACAGGTACAGATTTATTTTTTTGAAGACGATTTGAAGATACAGTAGCTTTTGTTTGTGATTTATTAGAATTAGAAGATATAAATTCTAATTCGGAAACATTTATATTCAATTTAGAAACACCAACCAATACTTGTACTTGATTTGAACGATTAACATCTGTTAATACAGTACCTTCTTTATTTAAAGT
>CANPWI010000089.1 GCA_947584125.1 uncultured Clostridia bacterium | reverse complement strand
AAAGAATACAAATCAAAATATAATGAATGTCAAGAAGGATTTATCACAATGTCAACAAGCCATACAAATACAGGAATTATTTTAGTTCCAGATAGTTGTCCTTTAACAGAAGAAATGAAAGAAATGTATTTATTATCAGCAAATTATAATAGGGCAACTGATGAAGAAAAAGAAGAAATAGAAAAAATATTTGCAGGAAATGGTGAATCTTCAAATCTTATAGCATCACTAAATGATAATGGAATAGAATTAGATGGATTTACAAAAATTAGTTTAAGAGAAGCAAGTGTTGGAATAGCAACAATAGTAACATTTATAGCTATTTATTTAGGAGTTATATTCTTAATAGCAAGTAGTGCTATCTTAGCACTAAAACAATTAACAGAAGCAAGCGATAATAAACAAAGATACACTATTCTAAGAAAAATTGGTTGTGATGAAAAAATGATTAATAAAGCATTATTTAGACAAATAGGCATTTTCTTTGGTATGCCACTTGTTTTAGCGATTATACATTCTATTTTTGGAATAAAATTCGCAATAACAATAATGTCAGGTTTAGCAAAAGCAGATGAGTTATTACCTTCAATTATATGGGCAGTAGTAATTATTGGTGTAATATATGGCTCATATTTCTTAGCAACATATTTAGAAGGAAAAAACATTATAAAAAGTGAAGAATAATTGGGTAAAAAAAATAAAAGATTATCATTAAAAAAATTGATAATCTTTTATTTTTATGATAAAATGCTTTTAAATTAATTAGGAAATTTTTTATAATAAAATTAGGAGGATAAAGATGAAAAACAAAAAGAAAATAATTGGAATAATAGTAACAGTATTAATCGTGATAATAATATGTATTACTGTCTTTATTTTTATGCAAAAAAAGAATGAAGAAAATAAACCACAAGAATTATTAAAAGAATATTTTAGTTTATTATCTAATCAAGAGTATAGCAAAATGTATAACTTGTTAACAGAAAATTCTAAAAAGGCAATTTCAGAAGAAGATTTTATTACTAGAAATAAAAATATTTATGAAGGAATAGATGCTACAAATATTAATGTAGAATTTATTCAAAAAGAAGAAAAAGATAATAATGTAGTTCAAGTAGTATATAATACAAATTTGGATACAGCAGGAGGTACTGTAAATTTTAAAAATACTATGCCAGTAAAAAAAGAAAATAAAGAATTTAAAATTGAATGGACATCTAATTTAATTTTTCCTAATTTAAATTCAACTGATAAAGTTAGAATATCAAATGTAGAAGCGGAAAGAGGAAAAATTCTAGATAGAAATGATGTAGTACTTGCAGGAAAAGGTAGTGCACAATCTGTAGGATTAGTACCAGGAAAGATGAGCGAAAACAAAGAAGAAGATATAAAAAAAGTTGCAGATTTACTACAAATAGATACAGATACTATAACAAAGCAATTAAGTGCATCTTATGTAAAAGATGATACTTTTGTACCATTAAAAACCATTGAAGATAATGATGTTAGTTTAGAAAATTCATTATTAGAAATACCAGGTATAAAAATTACCAGAACATTTAAAAGAGAATATCCATATAAAGAAGCAACATCACATTTAGTTGGATATATACAAAGTATTACATCTGAAGAATTAGAAAATAATCAAGGAAAAGGATATACACAAAATAGCTTAATTGGAAAATCTGGATTAGAAAAAATATATGAAGATAAATTAAAAGGAACTAATGGAACAGAAATATATATTACAGATTCAGAAGGTAACAAAAAAGAAACAATTATAAAACAAGAGGTAAAAAACGGAGAAGACATAAAATTAACAATAGATGTAAATTTACAACAAAAAGCTTATGAGCAGTTTAAAGAAGATAAAAGTGCAACTGTAATTATGAATCCAAAAACAGGAGAAATATTAGCATTAGTTAGTACTCCTACATTTGATTCAAATGACTTTATAAAAGGAATGTCAAATGAAAAATGGAAACAATTAAATGAAGATGAAAATAACCCATTATACAATAGATTTAAAGCTTGCTATGCACCAGGTTCAACATTTAAACCTGTAATTGCAGGTATAGGATTAACTAATAATAAATTTGATAAAGACGAAAACTTTGGATATGTTGGATTAAGCTGGCAAAAAGATAGTAGTTGGGGAGATTACAAAGTAACAACAATGACTAATTATGGTGATACTGTAAACCTAAGAAATGCGTTAGTATATTCTGATAATATATATTTTGCAAGAGCTGCTTTAAAAATAGGAACAGATACAATAGAAAAAGAATTAAACAAAATAGGATTTAATCAAGATGTTCCATTTGAAATAGGTTTAGAAAAATCAAGCTTTGCAGAAAACGGAAAAATAGCTAGTGAAATACAACTTGCAGATACAGGATATGGTCAAGCAAAGGTATTAGTAAACCCTGTACTTATGGCATCAATATATTCTAGCTTTGTAAATGAAGGTAATATGATAAAACCATATTTAGAATATAAAGAAAATACAGATAATGTTCAGTACTTTGTAAAAGAAGCATTTTCTAAAGAAGCAAGTGAAGAAATAAAAGAAGATTTAGTTGAAGCTGTTGAAGTAGGAACTGCTAAAGGAGCAAAAATTGATGGAGTAAAACTTGCAGGAAAAACTGGAACAGCAGAAATTAAAAATTCAAAAGATGATACAGAAGGAACAGAATTAGGTTGGTTTAATGCATTTATTGCAGACGAAGAAAGTGACAAACAGCTTTTAGTTGTAAGTATGGTTGAAGATGTTAAAGATAGAGGTGGTAGTCATTATTTATTATCAAAAGTAAAAACATTTTTTGAATAATTAATATTTATGAAAAATGGGAATATAATATGGATATAAATTTATATAAAAGGGAGGTATATTTTGAAAAAAGTACTTGTTTATATAAAATCCATATTAATTCCTGTTTTTATAGGTGGGATAGTTGGGCTTATTATTTCAAAAAATATTGATTATTCAAATTTACAAAAACCATTCTTAGCACCACCAAGTATTTTATTTCCTATAGTATGGACCATTTTATATATACTAATGGGAATATCAGTTGGAATACTAAAGAGTAAAAATTTATTTGATAGTAGTACAGGAAAAATATATTATACACAATTAATAGTAAATGCATTATGGTCTATATTTTTCTTTACATTCAAATGGAGATTATTTTCATTCTTTTGGATAATATTGCTTATATTATTAGTAATATCGATGATAAAAAAATTTTATAGCAAAAATAAAATATCAGGATTATTGCAAATACCTTATTTAATATGGATAATTTTTGCTGCATATTTAAACTTAGGAACATATTTTTTAAATAAATAATTAGTAATAGGGGGAAAATAAATGAAATATGAAATTTTAGCATCAACAAAAATAGGTTATAAATTACCAGTAGAGGAAGCAAGAAAATTTTCAGGAAAAGAAGCAGGAATTTGTTATATGCCAGACACTATAGAAACATTATTTTCTGAAGAAGATGAAAAAAGTATAAAAAGAGCAGACAGAACTGAAAAGTCTGGACATCATAGTGTATTTGGTCATCCAAGTTATAACTTATCATTAGAAGGAATTCCAAAAATTATAGCAATGATTTTAAATAATGAAAAAGCATATAATACATCTGAAAAATCAGCAAGATATACAAAAATGCAAGCGTCTAAAGAAGAAAGTGAATTATATGAAAAATGGATAAATATTTATAAAGAACAAATTGAAAAACAATATCCAGATATGAAAGAAAAACAAATAGAAAAGTTAGCAATGGAAAATGCTAGATATTTAATCAGTGTATTTACACCTGCAACATCAATGGGACATACTATTGATTTTAGACAACTAAATTATATTTTACATTGGTTTAAAAATTACATAAATAATGAAGATGAAAACGAATTCTCAAAACAATTAAAACCATATCTTACAGAATTTAGAGAAATGTTAAAAGAATATGAACAAGAATTATTAGATGATGGTAAAGGAAGAAAATTATCTTTATTTGCAGAATTTGAAAGAAAAGAAGAATGGGGAGAAAATTATTGTTGCAATTATATGGCAACATTTGCAGAGGTTGCACAAGCCCAAAGACACAGAACATTAAGCTATGAAATAACAATTCCAAAACCAGAAGAAGCAACTTTTTTTGTTCCATTTATAATTAGAAATACTAATCTAGAAAAAGAATGGATAAAAGATATAAAATCTTTAGCAAAAAAATACCCACAAGGTATGATAGTAAAAGTAAATGAAAGAGGAACAGTAGAAAACTTTATATTAAAATGCAAAGAGCGTTTATGTGGATGTGCACAATTAGAAATAGCAATAAATACAAAACAGATATTAGACAGATATTTAGAAAATACAAAAGGAAAAAATGAAAGAGTATATAATTATTTATTAACATATTCAAAAGGTGCAAGATGTACATTTCCAGATTTCAAATGTACAGCACCATGTATATGGGGACCAAAAAAAGCATTTGATAGAATGGTATAAAAGTAAAGGATGTAAAAAATGGAAAAAGAATTACCTATTAAAAAAAATAAAGAATATATTGTAGACATAATAGATAATGGATTTGAAGGAGAAGGAATTGCAAAAATAGAAAATTATACTATTTTTATTCCAGGAGCAATAAAAGGAGAAAAAGTAAGAATATTAATTGTAAAAGTTAAAGCATCATATTCGTATGGAAAAATATTAGAAATATTAGAAACATCTAGTAAAAGACAAATAGAAGATTGCACAACATATAAAAGATGTGGAGGCTGTAATTTAAGACATATTAAGTATGAAAATACACTTGAAATAAAAAGAGAAATAGTAAAAAATTTAATAAATAAAACATTAAGTAATAATGTTAGAGTAAAAGATACAATAGGAATGGATAACCCTTTTCATTATAGAAATAAGGCACAATATCCTATAGGAATAGATAAACAAGGAAAACCAATAATAGGAGTATTTGCTAATAGAACACATGAAATTATTCCAATAAATGAATGTTTTATACAAAATAAAACTTCACAAGAAATTGCAAAATTTATAATAGATTATATTACAAAAAATAATATTAGCATATATAATGAAAATACAGGAAAAGGAATTTTTAGACATATTGTAACAAAAGTGGGAATAAAAACAAATGAAATTATGTGCATTTTAGTAATAAATGCAGACAATTTTAAACAAGAAAAAGATTTAACAAATATTCTAATACAAAAGTTTCCTAATATAAAAACAATAGTAAAAAATATAAACAAAAAAAATACAAATGTAATATTAGGAAATAAAAACGAAATATTATATGGAGATGGATATATAACAGACAATTTAGGAGAATATAAATTTAAAATATCTCCAATGTCATTTTATCAAATAAATCCAATTCAAACAGAAAAATTATATGCAAAAGCAATAGAATTAGCTGAATTAACAGGAAAAGAAACAATATTTGATTTATACTGTGGAATAGGAACAATAGGCATATTTGCATCAAAATATGTAAAAAAAGTTTATGGAATTGAAATAATAGAACAAGCAATACAAGATGCTAAAGAAAATGCAAAAATAAATAAAATAAATAATGCAGAATTTATAGTAGGAGATGTAGAAACATCATTAGCAAACTTAATATATGATAAAAATATCATACCAGATGTTGTATTTGTAGACCCACCAAGAAAAGGATTAGATGAAAACACAATTAAAAATTTAAAAAATATAAAATCAAAGAAAATTATATATATAAGTTGCAATCCAGCAACACTAGTAAGAGATTTACAAAAATTAGAAGAAAATTATGAAATAAAAGAAATACAACCTGTAGATATGTTTCCATTTACAAGTCATGTGGA
>CANPWI010000088.1 GCA_947584125.1 uncultured Clostridia bacterium | reverse complement strand
ATAAATTGCTCTCCTTATTTGCATTGTTTTTATATTATATAATGATAAATAAAATTTTGCAAATTTTTAAACTTTTCAGGACAATTCTAAAAATTTCAAATAATGAAGAAGGAGCCTAATTTAGCTCCTTCTCTTTTTTCCTAATTATTCAATACTTTTATAGCTATTTCATCATCATTAGCTGTTATTAGAGCATTAGTTCCTATTTGTAGTTTTCCATCTAGTATATATTCAGCAAGCTTATCTTCTATTTCGTTTTGAATGGTTCTTCTAAGTGGTCTTGCTCCATAAGCTTTGTCTGTTCCTTTTTTACTTATTAAGTCCTTTGCTTTTTCATCAATTTCTATTTCTATTTTTTGTTCTTTTAGTCTTTCTTTAACTTGTTTAAGCATTATATCTATAATTTGACTTATTTCATCATCTGTAAGTTTGTGGAACACTATTATTTCGTCAATACGATTTATAAATTCTGGTCTAAATTGTTTTTTTAGTTCTGATAAAACTTCTTTTTTAGTATTTTCATATTCTTTTTGACTTTCTTCCTTTTCATCTGATTTTTTAGAAAATCCTAATGTTTTATTATCAGTAATTGTTCTTGCTCCTACATTTGAGGTCATTATAATTACAGTATTTTTAAAGTTTACTGTTCTTCCTTGACTATCTGTTAGTCTACCATCTTCTAATATTTGCAATAACATATTCATTACATCTGGGTGTGCTTTTTCTATTTCATCAAAAAGTACTACTGAATAAGGTTTTCTTCTAATTTTTTCTGTTAATTGTCCACCTTCATCAAATCCAACATATCCTGGAGGTGAACCAATTAATTTAGATACAGAATGTCCTTCCATAAATTCAGACATATCTACTCTTATCATTGAGTTTTCATCTCCAAATAGATTTTCTGCTAATGCTTTTGATAATTCTGTTTTTCCTACACCTGTAGGTCCTAAGAATAAGAATGAACCTATTGGACGCTTTGGATCTTTCAAACCTACTCTTCCTCTTCTAATTGCTTTTGACACTGCTTCAACTGCTTCATTTTGTCCTACTACTCTTTTATGAAGTGTTTCTTCTAGTTTTTTTAATTTTTCATTTTCATCTTGTGTAATTTTTTTAGCTGGTATCCCTGTCCATTTTGCAATTACATCTGCAATATCTTCTTTTGTTATAGTGCTTACAGATTTTGTGTTTTTATTATTCCATTTTTCTTGTTCTTTTTCTAATTTTTCTTTTTGTTCTTTTATTTTATCTCTTAAATTTGCAGCTTTTTCAAAGTTTTGTACTCTTACTTGTTCTGCTTTTTGCATTTCTAATTTTTCTATTTTTTCTTCTAATTCTTTTAAATTTTCTGGCATACTATATTTTCTCATTCTAACACTTGATGCTGCTTCATCAATTAAATCTATTGCTTTATCTGGCAAGTATCTATCGTTAATATATCTTACAGATAATTCAACTGCAGCTTCTATTGCTTCATCTGTTATTTTAACATTATGATGTGCTTCATATTTATCTCTAATTCCTTCTAGTATTTTGGTTGTATCTTCTGGATTTGGTTCATTTACATTTACAGGGCTAAATCTTCTTTCTAGAGCACTATCTTTTTCTATATATTTTCTATATTCATTTAATGTTGTTGCACCTACTAATTGTATTTCTCCTCTTGCTAAAAGCGGTTTTAAAATATTTGCTGCATCTATTGCACCTTCTGCTGAACCAGCACCTACTATTGTATGAATTTCATCTATAAATAAAATTACATCTCCAACTTTTTTAACCTCATTTAAGCATTTCTTTATTCTTTCTTCAAAATCGCCTCTATACTTTGCTCCTGCTACCATACTTGATATATCTATTGATACTACTCTTTTATCTTTTAACATTTCTGGTACATCACCTGAAATTATTTTTTGTGCTAGTCCTTCTACAACAGCTGTTTTACCAACACCTGGTTCACCAATTAAACATGGATTATTTTTAGTTCTTCTTGATAATATTTGTATTACTCTTTCTATTTCATCTTTTCTTCCTATTATTGGATCTAGTTTTCCGCTCTTGTGCTTGTTTTGTTAAATCTGTACCAAATTGATTTAATGTTTGAGTTTGATTATAACTACCTCTTCCTTTTGATGTTTTTGGATTTTTATTGTTTTGATTTTCTATATTATCTTCATTTATTACTTTTACAATTTCATTATATAATTTTTGTGGATTAACATTTAAATCAAGCATTATTCTAACAGCTACACTATCTCCTTCTCTCATAATTCCTATTAATAAATGTTCTGTTCCTATATAATCTGAACCTAACTTTTTTGCTTCTCTAAATGCATTTTCAATAACTCTTTTTGTTCTAGGAGTAAAGCCTACAGTGTCTTGTGTTTCATTTTCTTCTCTTCCAATTAATTCTTCTATTTTTTCAATTATAAGTTCTGGTGTAACATTTTGGTTTTCTAAAACTTTGCTTGCAACTCCTGTTTCTTCCTTTGATAATCCATATAAAATATGTTCTGTTCCTATATAATTATGACCAAATTCTATAGCTAGGTCATTTGCAATTTCAATAGCATTTTGAGCACTATTTGTAAATTTATATGTCATTATATCACCTTTCCTTTCTTTTATTCTTTTATAATTTGTTTAATAATATTTGCTCTTTCTACATCTCTTTCTTGAGCATCTAATTTTTTACCAACAAATTTTTGTAAATTTGCAGGTTTTGTGTATAAACTTATTTTTTTAACTTTTAAATCAGTCAATTCCTTTATGATTCCTAAATCTGTACCAAGTTTTACATCTGATAAAAGTTGTGTACATTCTTGATTAGATATTTTTCTGCAGTTTGATAAAATTCCATAAGATCTATATATATTATCTTCTAATTCTATTTGATTTTTTTCTAGCAATTTTCTTGCTAAACGCTCTTGTTCTATAATTTTTTCTGTAATTAATTTTATATTTTTTGCTATTTCTGTTTCTGATATACCTAGTGTTTGTTTATTTGAAATTTGATAAGTATTTGCTTGAACTTTGCTTCCTTCTCCATATATTCCTCTTATATTCATTCCAAAATTATTAACTATTTCTAGGACTTTTCTAATGTTACCTGTTTTACTAAGTGCTGGAAGATTAACCATTATTGAAATTCTTTGACCTGTTCCTACATTTGTTGGACAACTTGTTAAAAATCCATATTTGTCGCTATATGCATAATTTATTAAATTTCCAATTTTATTATCTATATCTGTTGCTAAATTTGTAACTGCTTCTACATCTAACCCAGATGCAAAAAACTGTAATCTTAAATGGTCTTCTTCATTTAACATTATACATATATTTTCTTCATCATTTATTAGTATTGCTTTATTTTCTGTATTTTTTAATGCAAACTCTGGACTAATTAAATGTTTTTCTACTAATACCATTTTTGTTAAATCATCTATATCTTTAAGTTTTAAAAATTTTAGACCATATCCTATTTTAGGCGTTATTTCTTGCATTTCTTCTAAAAATTTTTGTGCTTCTTCATTTCTCATTTTACTTACAAAAGGATATTTTTCTATATTCCTTGCAATTCTTACTCTTGTACTTATAACTACATCTGCTTCTTTTCCACTTTCTAAATACCAATTATACATTTTTATCCTCCTTTTGTTTCTTTATTTTATCTCTTATTATAGCTGCATCTTCATATCTTTCTTCTTGTATTGCCGTTTTTAATTCTTGTTCTAATTTATTTAACTCATTTTGTTCGTTTTCTGTTTTTTTATCTTTTTCTTTTTGTTCTATTGTATTTGGTATAATATTTCCTTCTTTAAGCTTATATCTTTTACCTTGATGCACATTTGTTCCATGTATATTTTTAAGCATATTATCAATTTTATTTTCAAATACCTCATAACAATTACTACATCCAAATTTTCCTAATTTTATAAACTCATCATAAGTCATTCCACATTTATCACATTTAAGTTCATTTTTTTGAACAAAGCTTGGGAAAAAGCTATCTGCTTCTTCAATAAAATCTCCTAAAAAGCTAGAGAAATTAATTGGTATATTAAAGTCTAAACTTTGTATACCTAGCTTTTTACTACATTCATCGCAAAGTGCAAGTTCTTTTTTTACTCCATTTATAATTTGAGTATATCTTACATTTGCTTCATTTTCTCCACAATTTTGACATTTCATATATTTTCCTCCTTTAAATTTAATTAATCTTCTACAAGATTGAGTAACATATTTCTAAAAATATTTGCTCTTAGTTTGTCTTTGTATTCTTTGGGTATATTTAATATATTATCACTTGTTGCAACCTTTAAAAGTTTAGCTTCTTTTTCTTGGATTAGACCACTAGATAAAAGATTACTAATTAATATTCCTACTTCCTGCATTGTTAAGCTTTCCTCTAAACTTGTAACAATATGCATTAAATAATTTGTTTTAGTAATATTAATTTTTTTAATTTTTATATGGCCTCCACCTCCTCTTTTACTTTCAACATAATACCCTTGTGATGGTCTAAATCTAGTTGATATTACATAGTTAATTTGAGATGGTACACAATTAAATTTTTCAGCAAGTTCATTCCTTTGTATTTCTATATATTCATCTTCTGTTTCTAATAAATCTTTTATAAATGCTTCTATTACATCAGATATTCTCAAGTTCATCACCTCTTTTTTGACTTTGACTTTCTTTGACCTTTATTTAATTATACTATCTTTTATTTTTTTATCAATTATGTTTTTCCTTCAAATTTAATTATTTTTGTTTATTATTTTTATTTTTCTTTTATTTGCTCTCTTTTTCTTTGTTTTTTATTTAAAACTATATGCTCTTACTTACATTATTTACAATTTATAATTATTTATTACTTTTTATATTATATGATTTTGTTTTCGTCTAACCATTTAAAAAACTTAGGATAATCTCCTTTAAACTGTAATGGATCTTTATTAATTAATTCTTGTATTTCGTTTTTATCCATATAGAAAATTTCTTGTATTCCATCTTTATCATAATTTAATTTTCCATCATATACCAATTTATACATCTTAGAAAATGCACTAGTATTTATATCAGAAGGTTTAAAATAACCTATTTCTTGTAATTTTACATTAGTAATTCCTAATTCTTCTTCAAGTTCTCTATACGCTGCTTGTTCATATGTTTCACCTGATGAAACATGCCCTCCTACTGAACAATCATAACAATTTGGGAAAACTCTTCTATTGCTACTCCTCTTAGGAACTATAATTTTATTATCACTTGTAAAAATCATAATATTTATTACTCTAAAATTATTCCAATTATTTTTATATATTACATTTCTGTCTTCTTTCCCAATTACATTATCATCCTCATCTACTAAATCTAAATATTCAATCTCTTCCATTTCTTCCTCCTATATTTTCTTTCTTATCTTCTTCATAACTTTCTCTAATTTTACTTGTTACATATTTAGATAATTCTTCTATATAGTTAATACAATAACAATTATAAATATTAATATTTTATCATATATGATCTTTATTATCAATATACTGTTTTTTTATTCAAATTTATTCGTTTCCTTTAGTCATATCTTCTAAATCCTTTACAATCTCTTTTTGTTCTTCTAGAGTTTTCCATCCAAAATAAGAAGATATAAATTCTCCGTACTTTGTTGCATCCTCTCCTATTTGTGATAAACTATATCTTTTTTTGTTTTTATCCATTATTTTCACCTCTTTTTAATTATCTACATATATATGTTTTTTATACAAATTTTCTTTACATTTTATGTTAATAATGGTATAATATTTATGAATTTTTTTAATGCCTTTAGACATTTTAACTGTACACTATGAAGGGAGGCAAAACTTATGTTTAAGTTTAAAAAATT
>CANPWI010000087.1 GCA_947584125.1 uncultured Clostridia bacterium | reverse complement strand
TGATTACATGTGTGTGTGTGTGTGTGTGTGTGTGTGTGTGTACTCCCGCAAGGGTTTTGCCGTTTTTGTTCATCATTTGTTTTCTCCTATTCTTTTCCTTTTGTTTAATTTTATATTAACTTATTATAAATGTCAATATTTTAAAATTTAATTTATAAGTATAATTAAAAATCGATTCTAAATTTTTTGATGCTACTTAAAAAATTTTAAAGATTTTTTATAATTAATGCATATTTTTTTGTGACTTCATTTAAAAATTTATCAAATTCAATTTGATTATTTCCATTTGGTTTGTCTGAAATTGCTCTTATAATTGCAAATGGAATTTTATCTAGTGTACATACTTGTGCTATTGCAGCTGCTTCCATTTCTACACAGTCTGCTTTAAATTTTTCTTTTATCTTTTTTTTCATACTTATTTCTGTACAAAATATATCTCCTGTTGCAATAATTCCAAATTTTATATTTAAGTCTTCAGATATTTTTCCTGTAGCTTCTTCTAATAATTTTATAACATTTTTATCTGAATAAAATTCTTTCCCTATATTAGTTATATATCCTTTTTCATGTCCAAATGCAGTAATATCAAAATCATGATTTACTACTATTTCTCCAATTACAATATCTCCTATTTCAAGCTTTTCGCTTAAGCTTCCTGCTGTTCCAACATTAAGTAAAAAATCTATATTATAATTATCAATTAAAATTTGTGTTGTTCTTGCAGCATTTGTTTTACCAACTCCACTTTTTACTACTATACACTCATAGTTATTAATTTCACCTTCAATATATTGTAGTTCATACATTTTATTTATTTTTTTTATTTGCATAATTTCTGTAATTGCATTTATTTCTTCATCCATTGCAGCAATAATTCCTATTTTTTTATTTTGCATTTTTACTCACTTCCCCTAAAAAATTATACATAATATTTAAAAAAAGTACAAGTATTATTTTTTTTATCTTTACACAATTTATTTTTTTTGATACAATAAATTTAATAATATAATATTGGAGAAAACAAATGGAATATTTTGATATAAAAACTCTTTTGGATAATAAAACAAAAAAAATTTTAAATACTAATTCTACATTATTGAATAATGAAGATAAACTTAAAAAAAATGTATATGAATCAATATGCAAAAGTACCGAAAATAAAATTCCAAAAGATATTGCTGAAATGTTAATAAATGAAAATAATAATCCAGACTATACCATATTAATTCACAGATCATCAAGAGCTACAAAAGAAGATTTATTTACAAATGGATTACTAATAGCTGGTGGTAATGACTTAGATTATACAACAAGTAGATATGATAATAATGTTACTTTACTATATAGTATTGCTAATGCATGCTCATATAAAAACAACAATAATAACGATTCTATATGTGCAATAATGAAAATTCCCAATACTGCCTTAGAATATAATTCTGAGAAGACTAAACCTATTTTGTTCCCAACAAATAATATTGCTGAACAAGGTGGTGGTATGGCAGTTGTAGAAGGGAAATATCAAACTTACCTTTTACCAGAATATATTTTAGGAGTAATTGAATATAAAAATTATAACATTACTGGTTTTGAACAAAATCCAAATTACACTGAAAAACATAATTATAAAGATAATGGATTAGTTTACCCACATGAAACTATACACAGTTACAAAGAACAATTAAAAAATAATGAAAATAGCACTAATACGATAACTGAAGAAAATTTAAAACAATATACTAAAAAACAAAAAATACCTTTTTCTATATTTAATAATATGGCTAAACAAATAAAAAATTTTTTTAATACTAAAGATAAGGAGGAAAACTCAAAAGATGTGGACAGATAATAAAAAGGCTATATCTGAAGTTAATAAAATTTTAAAAAAACTAAATAAAGAATCTTTAAATAAAATACCTTATGAAATACTTAATGAAATAGAAAAAAATTCTACTGTTAATGTAGATTATATAGATACAAATATTCCATTGGAAGATATTTATTTAGAGGAAGAAACAAAGGAAATTTTAGCTGTAATTACTTATAATTATTTTTGCAATGATATTGAGAAAGAAGAATTTGATAAAGAATTAAAAGAAAATGAAATAGAATATCAAAATGAGCTAAAATCTAAATACAATCCTGATAATTTATTTAAAAATAAAAAGCTTGAAAATAATTTACAACAAGACACTGATACCGTTAAAGATAAATCATTAATTGTATATAAAGAAAATTTTTTTAAAAAGATTTTTACTATGATAAAGCAATTTTTTAAAGGTAAAAAATAAAAACACCATTCTTTAAATGGTGTTTTTTATTTTTTTAAGCAAGTTCAATAACTGCTCCTACTTCAGTAAATTTAGCTTTTAATTCTTCAGCTTCTTCTTTTGAAGCTCCTTCTTTAACTGTTTTTGGTGCTCCGTCAACTAATTCTTTAGCTTCTTTTAATCCTAATCCTGTTGCATCTCTTACAACTTTAATTACTTGGATTTTGTTAGCTCCAGCATCTTTTAATATAACATCAAAAGATGATTTTTCTTCTGCTGCAGCTCCTCCTGCAACTCCAGCTGCTGGTGCAGCTGCTGCTACTGCAGATACTCCAAATTCTTCTTCTATAGCTTTTACTAAGTCAGCTAATTCTACTACTGTCATTTTTTTAATTTCTTCAATCATTTCTTCTTTACTCATTTTATAATCCTCCTAAATTTTATTTTGTTCTTATTTATAAGAACACTTAATTTTTAATAATTATTTTTTACATTTAATAAAAGTAATATTTTACTTTTAATTTTTAAGCGTTAGCTTCTTTTTGAGAACGCACTTGATCTAATGCAACAGCAAGTTTTGAAATATTTCCAAGTAATGCACCTGCAAGCATAGATAGTAGTGTTTCTCTTGATGGTAATTTTGCAAGTGTGATAATTTCTTCTGTTGTCATTACTTTACCATCTATAATTCCACCTTTAATCTTATAAAAGTCATTTTCCTTAGAATATTCATATATTGCTTTTGCTGAATCTAAATAATCTTCACTATTTAATATAACAGCTGTTGGACCAACTAATTTATCGTTTAATCCTTCAAATCCTGCTTTTTCTAAAGCTCTTCTTGTTATATTATTTTTTATAACTTTATATTCAGAATTGCATTTTCTTAATGTTGTTCTTAAATTAGTTACATCTGTAACTGTAATTCCTCTGTAATCTGTTAAAAGTACTAATTTAGCTGATTTCATTTTTTCTGCTAATTCATTTACTTCTTCCTCTTTTTGTTTAATTATTTTTTCATTTGCCATTTTTAATAATTCACCTCCTATTAATAACACACAATAAAAACTCTTTATATGTATACCTAGACACATATAAAGAGTTTTTTTCTCTTTAACTATGCCTAGGTAGGACTTACTTTTTGCCTACTGTCTTTGGCTTATAATTTTTACTTTATATTATTAAGATTTATTTTTCATTTATGTATATACTTGGTCCCATTGTTGTTGATACTGCAACACTTTTAATATATTGACCTTTAGCTGCTGCTGGTTTTGCTTTTATTATAGCATCTATAACAGTATTATAGTTTTCAATTAATTTTTCTGCTCCGAAAGATACTTTTCCAAAACCTAAATGAATTATATTAGTTTTATCTAATCTGTATTCAACTTTTCCTGATTTAATTTCATTTATAGCTTTTGTTACATCCATAGTAACAGTTCCTGATTTTGGGTTTGGCATTAATCCTTTTGGTCCTAATACTTTACCTAGTCTTCCTACAACACCCATCATATCTGGAGTTGCAACTATAACATCATAATCAAACCAGTTTTCTTTTTCAATTTTTGGTATTAATTCTTCAGCTCCTACAAAGTCTGCTCCAGCTTTTTCAGCTTCTTCAGCTTTAGGACCTTTAGCAAATACTAATACTTTTAAAGTTTTTCCTGTACCATTTGGAAGTACAACTGTACCTCTTACTTGTTGGTCAGCATGTTTAGAATCTACACCTAATCTAACATGTAATTCTACTGTTTCATCAAATTTAACTTTTGGAAATTTTTCTATAATATCCATAGCTTCATTGATGTTATATTCTTTTGAAGAATCTACAAGCTTTTTAGCTTCTAAATATCTCTTTCCTCTTTTCATTTTTACCTCCTTTGGTTTTAACGAATGTATAACATTCTCCCAATTATATATTTTTTTATTCTTTTACAACAACACCCATAGAACGAGCTGTACCTTTAACCATACTCATTGCTGTTTCTAATGATGCTGCATTTAAATCTTCCATTTTTTGTTCAGCAATTTGTTTTACTTGTTCCATTGTAATTGTTGCTACTTTATCTTTATTTGGTTTTCCTGAACCTTTTTGGATTTTTAATGCTTTTTTTATTAAAACTGCAACTGGTGGTACTTTTGTTATGAATGTGAATGATTTATCTTTATATACTGTAATAACAACTGGTATTATCATACCTGGTTGATTTGCAGTTCTATCATTAAATTCTTTAACAAATTGCATAATATTAACACCACTTGAACCTAATGCTGGACCTACTGGTGGTGCTGGTGTTGCTTTTCCAGCTTCAATTTGTAATTTTATTAAATTAGAAATCTCTTTTTCTGCCATCTTATTGCACCTCCCTTTTGTATAATGGCTTAGAGAATTACTTCTCCATTATTTATAAAATTTAAAATTAATAACTAAACTTTATGAACTTGTGAAAATTCTAATTCTACTGGAGTTTCTCTTCCAAACATAGATACTAGAACTTTTACTTTATTTTTTTCTTTATTTATTTCTTGTACTGTTCCTATAAAACCTTCTAATGGTCCATGTAACACTTTTACAGAATCATTTATTTCATAGTCAACATTTATAGCTGCTATATCAAATCCCATATTTCTTATTTCGTCTTCTGTTAATGGAATAGGGTCTGTTCCAGAACCTACAAATCCTGTAACACCTCTTGTATTTCTAACAATATACCAAGATTCTTCTGTTACTATCATTTTTACTAGCACATAGCCTGGAAAAACTTTTTTTAAACTAGTTTTTCTTTTTCCATCTTTAATTTCTATTTGTTCTTCCATAGGGACTACTATTTCAAAAATAAAATCTTCAAGTTCTCTATTTTTAACTGTCTTTTCTAAATCTGTTTTAACTTTATTTTCATATCCTGAATATGTATGTACAACATACCATTTTGCTTCTAATTTTTCATCACTTTGTCCGAGACATAACCAAAAGCCTCCTTATAAATTATTCTTCTACAGTTTCAACTTGGTTTGTTTCTTCATTTACAGGACTTTCTTCTACAGTATTTTCTTCTGTAGCATTTTCTTCTCCTGTAGTATTGTTTTCTTCCTCAGCATTACTTTCATTTTCTACTACTTCATTTGAATCTGTATTTTCTACATTTTGAGTAGTCTCTACAAGATTTCTAAGCCTATCAATTCCTTGAGTATTTAATAATTCAAAAACAAAATCTAAGACAAAAACAATTACTGCTGTAATTATTACTATTGTTAATACAGCTGTTGTATTATTTATAATTTGTTTTGAATTAGGCCAATTAACTTTTTTTAATTCTGCTTTGAAATCTTTGAAAAAATGTTTATTTTCTTTATTATTATTTTTCTCTGGCTTAGCCATTTTATTTCCTCCTTAAAATAGCTTATTTTGTTTCTTTGTGTGTAGTACGTTTTTTACAGAATTTACAGTATTTAACGATTTCTAATCTATCTGGGTTATTTCTTTTATTTTTAGATTTCATATAGTTTCTTCTTTTACATTCTGTACATTCTAATGTTATATTTTCTCTTGGTCCTTTTGCAGCCATATAAATACACCTCCGTAATCTTTTAGCTTCTTTTTAAAACGATGTGAGTA
>CANPWI010000086.1 GCA_947584125.1 uncultured Clostridia bacterium | reverse complement strand
TTGAGCTCCACTTCTTTCAGCAAATCTCCATATTAAGTTAGACATTACTTTTTGTTTTGAATTTTCCATTTTTTCTCCAATATTAAAACTAGTTATTCTTCAATTATAGGATATATATAATTTTCTAAATGTGAATCATATTTTTTTTGAGTTTCATAGTTATCAAAAATCAAGTCCACATAAGCAATTACATCTCCAGCATTTTTAGATACATCTATTTCATCATTTATCTTCTTTAATATTTCTATGTTATTAACGTAATTTTTTATTTCATTTGATACAAAAACATCTTTATATCTTCCCTTTTTAGTAGAAAAAACCATGTGTCTAGAAATATAAATACAATTTCTTTTCATATCTTTAATTTGATTAAAATACTTCTCATCTCCTACTGATAATGTAACTAATAATTTAGAAAAATCTATTCCAGAATGTTTTTTTATTGAAGATGGTATATCACATCCTCCTTGTCTAGGATTAATCTCAATAATAAAAAGATTATTATTTTTATTTATATACATTTCTACATTAAATTCACCAAAAGAAATATTTAATTTTTCAAAAATACTTTTTATTTGAATTTTTAAATTATTAATTATATTTTTATCAATTTTTAATGGCCAACTTTCAGTTGTTGGTATCATTTTTAATTTGTTGTGCCTATAATTAAAAAACATTCCATCCCAAATATATTGATTATTATAAATAAATACATCTCCATCTATAATGTAATCAATTGATGATTCAACAAATTCTTCAATACAACATTGCTTATTCTTAGAAAATTCTGTACATTCATTAAATGCTTTTATACATTTTTCTAAATCCAAATTTTCAATTTTAGTCGTTCCCCTACTTCCAGAAGATTCCATTGGCTTTATAATAAATGGTAAAGTAAATTTTTTTATTTTATTTATAAATTCATCTTTATTATTAATTGCAGAATGTTTTGGAGCATATAACCCTAATTCTTCTTGTAGAGATCTAAATCTATCTTTAGATGTTAAAATCTTAATACTATCAGTTGGATTTCCGAATTAAATTTAATTTTTCTGCAATATATGAGACATTTTCCATAGCTGGCTCAGAATTAGAAATAACTCCATCAATATTTTCTTTTTTAGCTACTTCTAAAACAGCTTCTCTATCTAAAGTACTAACTTGATAATGTTTATCTGCTAATTTTATTCCTGGATTATCATTTGTCCAATCACATACAATAACATAGTATCCTTCATTTTTTGCAGTTTTTATTAATTTAACTTGATTTTCAGTAGCACCAAGTATTAATATTTTCTTAGTCATTTTTTCTCCTTTATTTCTAGCAAATATTATACAATTCTATATAAATTTTCACTTACCATATTATTTCCATTTTCATCATATACTTTTAATACAGAATATATTTTATCTATATCTTCTTGTAATTTTTTATCATCTTTTGCACTAAGTAAAATTCTAAATGAAATTTGAGAAAAATCTGCTTCTTTAGTAAAAGTCTTTCCTATGTTATATTTTTCATAAACATGAATAACATCTTCCATATTTTTAATTTCTTCTAGTCCTACAATTTTAGTAATAGTTCCTTTTTTTAATAATATTGGTATTTCAACACAAGGATTTTTAAAATAAGGAGTTTCTTTTTTGGATATTTCTTCATCATTTCCCATAGAACCTGTTATTGATTTCCTAATTAACATTTCTACTGCATTACTACTATTTTGATTTTCTATAAAATGATATACTAAAGAGCCATCTATACGGTATGTTGGATCAAATGGTATTATATCATTGTCTTTTACTAAACATTGAAAAGCAATTAATCCATCTTTAATATTTAAATATTGGATTAATCTTTTAAATTTTTCTAAATTATATTTTATCAAAATATCTAAATATTTTGATGGAAAATGCATACCGAATAGTAATTTGAGGTATTTTTTTATCAAATAAATGTGTCTTTTTATCGCACATAGCTGATAAATCAATGTTACCATTATGTACAGTAAGATGAAATATAACCTCATCTGATCTTATATATTCTTCAATTAAAATTTTTCCACTACGTGAAATTTCTTTTGCCTTATTATAAGCTTCATCAAATTCATCTTTTGAATAGCAAATTGTAATACCTGAAGAGCCTCCAGTGTCACATGGTTTAACAATTACTGGAAATTCAATATTTTTATCTCCATATATATATTCTTTAGGAACTCTAATTTTACACTCTTTACAAGCTTTCTTAAATTTTTCTTTATCTAATATATCATCAAGTTTAGAGCCGTCAGTATAAAATGGTTTTCCAATTTCTTTAGACAACTTAGAAGCTAATTTTATTCTAAATTCATCAAAACCAGCTAAAACTCCATCTACTTTTTCTTCAATACATTTTTCTTTTAAAAGTTCTATATCTGACCAACTAATGTTCCAAGCTTCATCAGCTAACTTTTTAGCCGGAGCTTTATCCCAATCTAAATTATTATCAGTAACAATAGTATAAACTCCCATTTTTTTAGCAACATTTACTATTTCTTTTTCAGAATTATATGCTCCTAAAATTAGTAATTTTTTTCCTTTTAATTCATCCATAATTTTCCTCACTTTATATTTTAAATTTGTTAATTAGTTCTATATTATATTTTATTTGTTCTTCAGAATATCTTTGATCACATACTAAAGAAAACTCATTTTCAAATAAACTATTTATTTTTGTATCAATTTCCCAATGATTTGGACAATAAAATTTTTGACTTATTAAAAATTCTTGCAATTTATTTTTGAAATTTTTGTCCATATAAATTGGAACATATAATAAACAATCATTGTTTTCATTATAATCATTAATCAAATAATTAATATTTTTATTATTTAAATTTTCATAAATACATTTAGAATTTCTTTTTCTTTTTTCAATAATAGATTTTAAATTAATATTTAAAATTGTATTTAAAGATTCTTCATCAATTTTTTTATCTATAAAATCTCTTTCTATATATAAATTAGATTTTTTAAATTCACTATAAAATTTTGATTTCATTTTTTCTTTTTCTTTAAGATAAACTTCGTCAGTCAATTTTGAACAATCCTCATTTTTTTCTAAATTTATATATTCTCTTTTTTCAATCATAGCTAGTCCGTTGGATTTTAGTAACATCCTCATTTAAAGTAAAATTATTAGTATCAATAAAAAAATTATCGTTTAGTTTTGTAGCAATTCCCCCTGTAGTAACAGGAAACCATTTTCTTAAACTAGCTATAACATAATCAGAATAATTTGAAAAAGGTTTACTTGATAATAAATTTTGAGTAAAATCTTCTATAACTATAACTTTTCTTCTTTTAAATTCTTTTATATACCTTTCCATATTAGTTGAAGTATATCCAAAATAATTCATAGCAAAAAATACATCACACTCAAAATTTATATCAATGTTATATTTCAAGCCATCATCATAATATACATCATAGTATTCAATTTTTATTCCTCTATTTTTAAATGGTACAGTCATAGAATCGCAACTATATGAAGGAAAATATATATTTCTTATTTTTTGGATTCTTAAGATATCTTGTAATATAAAGTCTATTGCTGTTCTACCTGAAAATAAAAATTTATTATCTTTTCCAAAAGTAAAAAACTTTTCATTTATATTATTTTTATATTCAATATCTTCCTTCCAAAAATCCCCACCCATTTCCATAATTAAATTTATCTCCTTAATAATTTCTAATTTATATTTACTTTTATGTATTTGTCTTGATTATCAAAAAAGTTTTCTACATCTTTAGAATTTTCAAATTTCATAACTAATGTTCCTATAGTCTGATTTGCTCCTGAAAAGTTTTCAACTTTATCACCTTTTTTAATCCATAAGTCTTCTTCTATTACATATTTTTTTATACTTTCAGAAATTTCTAATGATTGAAAATATCCAGATTTATTTCCATGTAAAATTACTTCTGCCCAATTGCCTTTAATTTCTTTATCAAAGTCATCTATTATTTTTTCCCCTAAAGCTGCTTTAACTGAATCTTCTAATAAATCAATTCCTGCCATATATCTAACCATTTCTGATAATCGATTTCCTCCACCTCTAGGTGAACATTCCATTATATATGGTTTTCCATTAATAGCCTCTCTTGTTTCTATATTATAGACTGATGTTTTCATATCAAGTAAATCTAATAATCTTTGAATTTCATTTGTTAATTCTTCTCTATTGTTTTTTGAAATAGTTTCTGGCCAACTAAAACCAGCTGGTACATAAGGATTTATAGCTTTTTTATCAAATCTTTGAGCAGAAAAAGAAACAAATTTTAATTTGCCATCTACAGAAAAGCAATCACAATCTGATGAACAGCCTTTCTTTTCTAAAAACTCTTCAATAATAAATTCATGGTTATGAGAAAATTTTAAAGCGTTTTCTATACTTTCTTTTAAATCATTTTCATTATCTACTCTTGTTACTCCTTTACTTCCAGCTGAATCTGTAGGCTTTACTATAATTGGCCACTGAAATAATTTAACATCTTTTTTTGCTGTTTCAATATCATTATAAACTCTTGACATTGGAACATTAAACCCATTTTCTTCTAAAAATTTTCTAAATTTGCCCTTGTTTTGTAAAATACAAACAGATTCATAAGGACCACAAGAAGGTAAACCTAATTTTTCAGCGACATATGCAGCAGTTTCTACTCCTGGATCACAAGCAAAAGACATAATTCCATCAATTTTTTTCTCTTTTGCTAAATTGAGTACAGCTTCTTTGTCTATTATACTTACATTACAATATTTATCAGAATATTTATGAGCAATATTATCTGGTAAATAGTCACATGTAATAACATATACTCCTAACTTATGAGCAGATTTTATAATTGGTAAAATATATCTAGATCCACCCAATATTAATAATTTTTTCATAGTTGGTCTCCTTTTATTATTTTTTCAAAATAATATCACAAATTTTGTCTACATCTTCTAGGCTTAAATCAGCATACATTGGGATTGTTAAAACATTATCTGAAATTCTTTTAGCAATAGGAGTTTCATTGCTATCATATTTATCTCTGTAACACTCGTAATCATTTATTAATGGATAAAAATATTTTCTAGTATAAATATTTTCTTCTTTTAATTCTTCCATTACTTCATCTCTATTTTTTCCAAATTTTTCTTTATCAAATATGACAGGAAAATATGCATAATTTGCAGTTACATTATTTTGAGTATTAGAAACTGTAATTCCTGGTATTCCACCCAATCTCTCTAAATATCTATTATAAACTTTTTCTCTTTTTGAAATTTCGCTATCAACATGTCTTAAATTACAAATTCCCATAGCAGCACAAAATTCATTCATTTTTGCATTTGTTCCGACAGTATCAACGTGATCTGGTCCATTAATTCCAAAATTTTTTAATCTTTCTAAAATCAATCTTTTGTTATCATCATTGTAGACTAAAGCTCCACCTTCAATAGTATTAAACACTTTCGTAGCATGAAAGCTAAACATAGAAATATCACCATAATTTGCTATACTTGTCCCTTTATATTTAACTCCAAAAACATGAGCCGCATCATAAATAACTTTTAAATTATGCTTTTTTGCTATTTCATCAATTTTTTCTACATCACAAACATGACCATAAACATGAACTGGAAGAATAGCAACTGTTTTATCAGTAATTAAGCTTTCTATTTTACTAACATCAATGGTATAGTCTTTTTCATTTATATCACAAAAAACTGGCTTTAAATTGTTTTGAACTATAGCATGTGTTGTTGATGAAAAACTATAAGGAGTTGTTATAATTTCACTTCCTTCAGGAAAATCAAATGATTTTATAGCAATATATAAAGCCATGTGTCCGTTTGTATATAAAGAAATATTTTTAACTCCTAAATATTCTTTTAAATTTTTTTCTAACTCTTTATGTTTTTCTCCCATATTTGTAAGCCATTTACTTTCAAATATAG
>CANPWI010000085.1 GCA_947584125.1 uncultured Clostridia bacterium | reverse complement strand
CTACATTTTTTACTTATTAAATTAATACAAAATTTATGATGCACTTTCTTTAAGCTTTACAAGTATATTTAAAGCATCTATTGGAGTTAATTCATTAATATTTATTTTGTCTATTTCATGTGCTATTTGTGCTAATTTATAATTATACATATCTAACTGACCTTGAGCTTTGTTTTTTTCACCGACTTTCCATTTTCTTTTCTTTTGTTGCATTTTTTCTTTCCAAAGATTTTAGAATTTGGTTAGCATTTTTTACAACATCTTTTGGTACACCTGCAAGTTTTGCAACATGAATTCCATAACTTTCATCTGTACCACCTTCTACAATTTTTCTCAAAAATATAATATCTTCGCCTTTTTCCTTAACAGCTATACTATAATTTTTTACACCCTCAATATTTTTTTCTAATTCTATTAATTCATGATAGTGTGTTGCAAAAAGTGTTTTTGCACCGCATTTTTCCTTATCTGCAATGTAACTTGCTACTGCCCATGCAATAGATAATCCATCATAAGTTGATGTTCCTCTTCCTATTTCATCTAATATTACTAAACTATTGCTTGTTGCTTCTTTTAAAATATTTGCAACCTCCATCATTTCTACCATAAAGGTACTTTGTCCCATACTTAAATCGTCAGACGCACCCACTCTTGTAAAAATTTTGTCTACTACACCAATTTGTGCATAACTTGCTGGGACATAAGCTCCTATTTGTGCCATTAATGTTATTAATGCAACTTGCCTCATATATGTAGATTTACCTGCCATATTAGGTCCTGTTATAATAGATAATCTATCATTATCTTTATCCAAAAAAGTATCATTATCAACAAATGAACCTGCTGGTAACATTTTTTCTATTACTGGATGTCTTCCACCTTTTATATTTATAATCCCTCCATTGTCTACAATAGGTTTTACATAGTTTAAATCTTCTGCTACTATTGCAAAAGATGTTATTACATCTAAAATAGATATAATATTTGCTGATTTTTGAATTCTTTTAATTTTTGTAGATAAATTTAATCTGATGTCTAGAAATATATTATATTCTAATTCTATTAATTTATCTTGAGCTCCTAATATTTCATCTTCAAGAGTTTTTAATTCTTCTGTTATAAATCTTTCACAATTTGCTAGTGTTTGCTTTCTAATAAATCTTTCTGGTACTTGATTTAAATAAAATTTTGTTACCTCAATAAAATATCCAAATACTTTATTAAATCCAATTTTTAAATTCTTTATTCCTGTTTGTTCTCTTTCTTTTGCTTCAAGTTCAACAAGCCATTTCTTTCCATCTGTAGTTGCAGTTTTTAGTTTATCAACTGTTTCATTATATCCTGTTTTTATAATTCCGCCTTCTTTAATTGTTATAGGTGGCTCTTCTACAATAGCATTGTCTATTAATTCATATACATCTTTTAATTCATCTAAATTTTCGTATAAATCTTTTAACATTTTAGAATTTGTATTAGATAAAATATTTTTTATAATAGGTAGCTGTGATATAGAGTTTTTTAATGATATCATATCTCTAGCATTTGCATTTCCATAAGATATTTTCCCTATTAATCTTTCTATATCATAAACTTTTTTTAAACTGTCTATTACATCACCTTTTAGCATAATATCATTTTTTAATTCTTCTACTGCATCTAATCTGCAATTTATTTCTTCTACATCTATTAATGGGTCATTTATCCATCTTCTTAACATTCTTCCTCCCATTGAGGTTGAGGTTTTATCTAATACCCACAATAATGTACCTTTTTTGGTTTTATCTCTCATTTTTTCTGTAAGTTCTAGATTTCTTCTAGCACTTACATCTAATGACATAAATTTAGTTGTATTGTATATTTTTATATGATTAATATGTTCAAGTTTTATTTTTTGAGTTTTAGTTAAATATGATATTAAACCATTTGCTGCAGTTATAACAAATACTTTATCATCAAGTTCTTCTATTTTTTCATCTTTTTCATTTATAATTTCATAATTTTTTTCTATATCTTCTAGGTTTGTTTCAAATTTTTCATCATCTTGAATTGATATATAACATTCAAATCTTTCTTTTATTTTTGAAATTTCTTCTTTAGAAGCATATATAATATTATTTACAACAATTTCAGCAGGTTGGTATCTTGAAATTTCATCTAATAATTTTTCAAAGTTATTATTTTCTTTAATTTGTGTTGCATAAAATGCTCCTGTTGATATATCACATATAGCTACACCAAAAAAAATTCCTTTTTTATAAATTGCCATTATATAATTATTCTTTTTTTCATCTAACAAATTTGTTTCAATTACAGTACCTGGAGTTACAACTCTAATTACATCTCTTTTTACTATTCCTTTTGCTTGTTTTGGGTCTTCTAATTGTTCACAAATTGCTACTTTATAACCTTTTTCTATTAATTTTGCAATGTACATTTCTGCTGCATGAAAAGGAACTCCACACATTGGCGCTCTTTCTTCTTGTCCGCAGTCTTTTCCTGTTAATGTTATTTCTAATTCTCTTGATGCAAGCTCTGCATCATCAAAAAACATTTCATAAAAGTCTCCTAGTCTGTAAAATAATATACAATCTTTATATTCCTCTTTTGTTTTAAGATAATGTTGCATCATTGGTGAATATTCAGCCATTTATATTCTTCCTTTCCATTTATATGTTATTTTATTACAATATAGTTTTTATCAGATTTTGTTAAATTTTCACAGCTACCTTTTGTAACAAGTACAGTATCTTCTATTCTTACTCCAAAACTTCCTGGAATATATATACCTGGTTCATTAGTTATTACCATATTTTCTCTTAAAATATTTTCATTTTTACTATTTATAAAAGGTATTTCATGTATTTCTAATCCTACTCCATGACCTAATGCATGAACCATTGTATATCCATTAATATTAAAATCACTTTCCACCATTTTCTGTAAGACTTTAGGTGTCATACCTTCTTTTATTGATTTTTGTATTTGTAGCTGATTTTTTAATACTAAGTCATATACTTTTTTCACATAATCTTGTACATAATCTACAAAAATTGTTCTTGTCATATCAGAACAATATCCATTATATTTACAACCAAAATCTAATGTTATAACATCCCCTGATTCAATCTTTTTATTTGTTGGTACTGCATGTGGCATAGAAGAGTTAACTCCAGATGCTACAACAGGTTCAAATGAAACTCCATCTGCTCCGTTTTCTATAAAATATTTTTCTATTTCATAAGCAATTTGTTTTTCTGTCATTCCTTTTTTTATATAGTTTAATAAATGTTTAAAACAATTATCTGTAATTTCACAAGCTTTTTTTATATTTTCTATTTCTTCTTTATCTTTTATACTCCTTTGTTTTTCAATTATTCTTTCTGTTTCAACCATATTATTTATTTTATATTTTTGTTTATATTCTTTATATTTACTATAAGTAATATATTCATCTTCAAATCCAACATTTTCACAAAACATAAAAAAATCTTCATTATCGTAATTATCTACATCTTTAATATCATAAACTATAATTCCATCATCAATAGTTAAAACAGTATTAACAGCTTCTATGTATCTTCCATCTGTAATATAAAAATTTTCTTTTCTTGTAAGTAATAATATTCCTTCAGCATCTATTCCTGTTAAATATTTTATATTAATTGGATTAGAAATTACCATTCCTTGCATATCCATTTGGTTTATTTTATCTCTTAGCCATTTAATTTTACTATTCATAAAATCAGCTCCATTCATATATTACATTTTTTAGTACATACCTAATGTGAATATTTCTAATAAAGCATTAAGAATTATGTTAAAAGGTACAAATGTCATAATTCCTGCTGCTATAACAATAAAAGGGCCAAATGGTATATATTCACTAGTTTTTTTAACTTTTATAATTAATAATATTACACTTAAAACTGCTCCTATTAAAAATGCTATTAATGTTAATGCTATTGTTCCAGAAAATCCAAAATATAGTCCAAGTGCTCCCATTAATTTAACATCTCCAAAGCCCATTGCTTCTTTTCCTGCAATTAATTCTCCTAATAATGTTATTATTAAAAATATACCTGCACCAGTAAACATTCCAATTAACATATCTATTGCTAAGTTAATGTTGGATATACCATATATAAATGTAAATATTAATCCTAATTCAAACATAGTTAAATTTAAACGATTCGGTATTATTTGTAATTTGTAATCTATAATAAAGGCTGATAAGAGCATTGGTGTTAATGTAAGAAATTTTATTAAAGTTATATTGCCCATTATTGTATCTTGAATTCCAAATTTATATACTAAAGCTATATAAATTATAGCTGTAATTATCATTAATATGTAACTTTGTTTTGTCTTTTTATTTTGTCCTTTTTTTAAAAAATCTTTTGAAAAAACTTTTTTATACTCTGGTAGTCTTATATTCATCCAATGAGTAAAATTTCCAACTACCATTCCTAAAAGTCCAAATAAAACATAATATAATATATGTACATTATTAAAATATATCATTTATTTTCCTCCATATTCTTCTGTTTTTTCATATATCTTTTTATAATAAAATTTTCTATTGGCCTTTTTATCCTTGTAATTAATATATCCTTTTCTTTAATTGGTTCAACTAATATCGAAAACATTTTACTACGATTTGCTCCTATTACATCTGTAAATATTTGGTCTCCTACAACTGCTATTTCTTTATTTTCTAATTGTAACAGTTTTTGTGCTTTTTTAAATCCTAATTTAAAAGGCTTTTTAGCAAAAAATATGTATGGTATATCTAAAGTATTTGCAACATATTTTACTTTTTCTTCTTTGTTACTGTTCGATAATATGCAAAATTTAAGT
The DNA here is from genome assembly GCA_947584125.1 of uncultured Clostridia bacterium. Classification (GTDB taxonomy): domain Bacteria; phylum Bacillota; class Clostridia; order TANB77; family CAG-508; genus CANRMR01. The sequence goes on along the minus strand of CANPWI010000085.1, from coordinate 1,143 downwards.
CCATATTTTTTTAAATTTTCACACCAATTTTCTGTCCCATCAAGCATTTTTCTATAATAATCTATTAGAGTATTATCTACATCTAATATTAATCCTTTTATATTATTTTGTTTTAACATTTCATAATTTATTTCTAGTATATTTTTTAAATATAAATTTGGGTAAAAAATCATTTTTTTCTCCTTGTTTTTGCTTATATTATCTTATCAATTAAACTCTTTTTTGTCAATTCATAATTATATATCTTTTTTCCAATTTTTATCTTTAAAATCTGGAACATATTCCTCTTCATGTTCACCTAATTCTTGCATATATCCATTTTCTAGACCTAATGAAAATAAATAATCCTCTAGTTCTTTATATTCCTCATTATTTAGTTTTCTGTTTATCATATTATCCTCCTTTGCTTTATATGTTGGAAAATACTGTGCCATTATGCTTATATATACTTTATTATCCATATTTTCCTTAATCCATTTTAATACTTTTTTTGAATTTTCTATGTAATTAGGTAAAATTAAGTGCCTAATCATTAATCCTTTTTTCATAATTCCATTTTCATCTAAAATAGGAGCTCCTACTTGTCTATACATTTCTTTTATTGCCTTTGTTACAATTTCGAAATAGTTATCTATATTTGAATATTTTTTAGCTATTTTATTATCATAATATTTAAAATCTGGTAAATATATGTCTATATATCCTTCTAACATTTTTAATGTTTCAACATTTTCATATCCATTTGTATTATATACAATAGGGATTTTTAGTCCTTCTTTTCTTGCAATTTTAATTGCTTCTATAATTTGATAAACATACATTGTAGGAGTTACCAAATTAATATTATTTACACCTTTTTCTTGCTCTAATATAAATATTTTTGCAAGTTGATTTACTGTAATATTTTCTCCTAAACCTTCCTGACTTATTTCATAGTTTTGACAATACATACATTGCAAATTACAGTTACTAAAAAATATTGTTCCAGAACCATTTTTTCCACTAATGCAAGGTTCCTCAAAATAATGTACTGAAACAAGTGCAATATTAATGTTACTATCACACCTGCATCTTCCTTTTATATTATTTAACCTATTTACACCACATTTATGTGGACAAATTAAACATCTTTCAAGCATTTTT
>CANPWI010000084.1 GCA_947584125.1 uncultured Clostridia bacterium | reverse complement strand
TTAACATCATCTTCAACTCCTGCAAGTTTTCCAAGTTCAGCTTCAACTACTACTCCTTTTGAATGTGCATAATCTACAACTTTTTTTGTTATTGCAACATTTTCTTCAAAATCATATTTTGAACCATCTATCATAACAGATGTAAATCCTGCATCTATACACATTTTACAAGTTTCAAAGTCTGGTCCATGGTCTAAATGTATTGCAACTGGAATTTCTGGGTGTTCTTCTATTGCTGCTTGTACCATTTTCATTAAATAATTTATTCTTGCATATTTTATAGCACTTGATGATGCTTGTAAAATAACTGGTGATTTTTGTCTTGCAGCAGCATCTACAATTGCTTGTATTATTTCCATGTTGTTTACATTAAAAGCACCTATTGCATATCCTTCCTTCATAGATTTTTCAAACATTTCTTTTGTCGTTACTAATGCCATAATAAATCTCCTCCTAATTTTAAATTTATTTTATTATATTATAAAAATTCTTAAATGTATACCCTTGACTTGATAAAAAATCAATTATTTCTGGTAATAATTCATAAGTTAGTATTTTATCTCCTGCATCATGCATTAATATTACTACATTACTTTTTTGACCAACAGTTGCTTTAAGGTCTTGCATCATTTTCTCTTTTGTTGGACTACCAACTGAATCATTTGTAAGTGCATTCCAATCTACATAGGCAATATTTTTTTCTTCTAGCTTAGCTATAGCTTCTTGTTTTATATTTTGGTATTTTCCTCCAACAGATCCTCCTGGAAACCTAAATAAATGACTATTGTAATCTGGATTTTGTAAAGCATTTTTTATAGCATTTTCAGTTTTCTCAAATTCCTCTATTACTGTATCTGAATTTTGATATATACTTGAATAAACATGTGAATATCCATGATTTGCAATATAATGTCCTTCATCATATTCTTGTTTAACAATTTCTGGATATAACTCCACTCTACTACCTAATAAGAAAAAAGTTGCTGGAATATTGTTTTGCTTTAAAAATTCAAGTATAAGAGGGGTTACTGTTTTAGATGGACCATCATCAAATGTTATATATGCATTTTTTCCCTCTAAATGATATATATTTTTTACATTTTGTTTTCCTTCTTCAGTAAGTACAGGATTTTTAGTATTTTCTTCTGTTTCTACTACTTCTTGTTGTGGTTGTTCTTCAATTTCTTCTACCTCATTAACAATTTCTTCTTGTGGATTTTCTTTATTTTTATTATGAAAAAAAATACATAATCCTACAATTATTAATATTATTAACACAAAAATTATACTACATACTGCAACTTTTACTTTATTTAGTTTTCTTTCAACTACAATTAAATCTGACATAAGAATTCACCTTTTACTGCTATTTTTTATCTTCTACTATCATCATCTTTTGTATTTCTTCATTTTCTTTAATATCTTCTGTTAAATAGCTATAACATTTTTTATCTAATGTAAGAACTGTTTTTGCTATATCAATATCTCCTCTTAGTCTTTTACTTGCATATTTAAGTATAATCGGCTTATTTTTTATTGCATTCATTACAACATCTTTGTCATCTCTTAATTCCTCACTTGCATAATAAAGTATTTGACCATCATTTTTTACCGCTTCTAATATAACATCTTTATCCTTTTTTAACCTATCGCTTGCATAACAAGCTACCCAACCTTTTTCTTTAACAGCTGTAAGTAATATTTCTTTATCATCTTTTAATCTATCACTTGCAAATTCTAATGCACCTGCATCTTTTTTTATACATTCTAAAAGTATTTCTTTATCATCTCTTAATTCTTCACTTGCAAATTCTATTAATAATGGAGATACTTTTATTGTTTCCATTATAAATTCTCTATCATTTGCTCTTGATTTTACAATATCTTTGTCCGTCATATATATCCCTACTTTTACCAAAATATTAATATATTTATTTTTATCACTTTTCTAAATTAAAGTCAATATTAAAACCAAATTAAAATTTTTATTATTATCCCAGAGTATAAAAATCTTCAAGTATATCTGCTAACTTTGTTATTGGTTTTGCACCTTCTTTAATTAATTCATTTGTTCCTACTGAATTTTTAGAATTTATATTTCCTGGAACTACATAAACATTTCTTCCTTGTTCTAATGCAAAATCAACAGTTATTAATGTACCGCTTTTTTCTTTTGCCTCTACTACTATTACTCCTTTAGAAAGTCCACTTATTATTCGGTTTCTCTCTGGAAAGTTAGTTTTTATAGGTTTTGTTCCTAAAGGATATTCTGAAACTATAGCACCACCTTTTTTTACAATATTTTCTTCAAGAATTTTATTTTGATACGGATATACAATATCTAATCCTGTTCCAACAACAGCTATTGTTTTTCCATTTCCATTAACAGCACCAATATGTGCAAAGGTGTCTATTCCCCTAGCTAAACCACTAACTATATTAATATCTTTTTTAGCAAGAGAATATGCTATATCTTTTGCAATTTTAGAACCATAGTTACTACATTGTCTGCAACCAATAATTGCAAGTGAAAAATCATTTAATATCTGCGTATCTCCTTTAATATATAAACAAATTGGTGGATCATATATTTGTTTTAAAAGTTTAGGATAGCTTTCATCTTCTATGTTTATTATGCTTATATTATTGTTTTTAATGTATTGTAATTCATTTTCTAAATTTAATTTATTTTTTGAATTTAATATTATATCAGCAATTTTTTCTCCTATTCCTTCTACTTTCATCAATTCTTTTTTATCTAAATTCCAAATTCTTTCTGGTGTTTTATACTCCTCTAATAATCTATTTTTTATTTTATTTGATATATTTGTTAACTTTGAAAACCATATCCAAAATATTTCGTCCATTTTTCTCATCCTTTCATACAACAAAAAAAAGAGGGTATTTCTACCCCCTTTTATATTTTATTATTTATTATTATTTTTTGCTGCTTTTAATACATTTTTCATAAGCATTGCTATTGTCATTGGTCCAACTCCTCCTGGAACTGGTGTAATATAAGCTACTTTTTTTTCTACATTTTCAAAATCGACATCACCAACTAGCCCCTCTTCTAGTCTATTAATACCAATATCTATTACAGTAGCTCCTTGTTTTACCATATCTTCTGTTACAAATCTTGGTTTACCAAGTGCTGCAATTAATATATCTGCTTTTTTTGTAATTTCTTTAATGTCCTTTGTCTTTGAATGACATATTGTTATAGTAGCATTTTTGTTTAATAAACATTGTGCAAGTGGTTTTCCAACAATATTGCTTCTACCTATTATTACAACATTAGCTCCTTCAATAGGTATATTATATGCTTCTAGCATTTTTACAACTCCATAAGGTGTACATGATACAAAACAATCTTGATTTAAGCTTAATTTTCCAGCATTTATTGGATGAAAACCATCTACATCTTTATTAGGATTAATTGAAGCAAAAGCTTCATTTATATCTAAATGTTTAGGTATTGGACTTTGTAATAATATTCCGTGAATATCTTTTCTATCATTTAACTCTTGTATTAATTTCAAAAGTTCTTCCATAGATGTTTCTTCTTTTAATAAAAATTCTTCATACTCAATTCCTGTTTCATTGCAAGCTTTGCTTTTATTCCTAACATATACTTTTGATGCGCTATTTTCCCCTACCATAATAACTGCTAATTTTGGGAAAATACCTTCTTTTTTTATTTTATCTACCTCTTCTTTAACCTCTTGTCTTATTTTTTTTGCTAATAACTTACCATCTATAATTTCTGCCATTATTTTCTCCTTAATATTTTTATATGCTTTTATTAATTATGCATTAAAATATCTTTTTAATAATCCATCAAATCCTTTTCCATGTCTTGCTTCATCTTTTGCCATTTCATGTACTGTATCGTGAATTGCATCATATCCTAATTGTTTTGCTTTAGTTGCTAATTCCTTTTTACCCATGCAAGCTCCACATTCAGCTTCTGCTCTTAACATTAAATTCTTTTTTGTATCTGGATATACAATTTCACCTAATAATTCAGCAAATTTAGCAGCATGTTCTGCCTCTTCAAAAGCATATCTTTTAAATGCTTCTGCAATTTCTGGATAACCATCTCTATCTGCTTGTCTACTCATAGCTAAATACATACCAACCTCACTACATTCACCTGTAAAGTTATCTTTTAAACCTTTTACAACTTCTTCATCTAATCCTTTAGCTACTCCTATTACATGCTCATCAGCATATTCTTTTTTACCTGCTTCTTCAGTTTTTAATTCAAATTTATCTTTTCCTACTCCACATTGTGGACATTTTTCTGGTGCTTCCTCTCCAAAATGTACATATCCACATACTTTACAAACATAAGCTTTCATAATTTCCTCCTTAATTTATATTTTTATCATTGAAAATTTTAACACTGTTTTCTATTATTTTCAAGTATTTTTATTTTATTTTTTCACATCAATTATAAAACTATATTTTTTTTACATATTTTTATTTTTTTCTTTCATTTTTTTATATTTTATGATAAAATGTGATAAAATATTTTTGTATTAACATAGGAGGAGATTATTATGGAATTTAAAAAATGCGAACGCTGTGGATGTTTTTATTTATCAGATAATTCTGTATGTGAAAATTGCATCCCTAAAGATAATAAAGAAATTAATCAATTAAAAAATTTTTTTGAAGCATCAAATGAGATTGATTCTATTAATTCAATTTGCATAAATACAGGTATTTCAGAAAAAAATATTAATAGATATCTTCAAAATCCTGAATTTTCAAAATTTGCAAATAATATTAGTAATAATAATATTGGAAATATTACTTTAGGATAAATATTATAACCAAAGCTTTTATACGGCTTTGGTTATTTCATTAATAAAAAGTTTCTTGTGTTTAATGTATTTGGATGTATTATTGTTCCTTTTTTTATATTTTTTATTATTTCATTTTCTAAAATTTTTATTATTGCTAAATCTATATCTTTTTTTGCAATTATTCTTAATTCTTCTACGCCTTCATAGGTTCTGTTCTTTTCTATTTTATCTGAAACAAATATAATTTTTGAAAGAATTCCCATATTTGGTACTCCCGTAGTGTGAAATCTTATAGCTTCTTGCATTTCTTCATCTAATTTATATTTTTTCTTACATATATCTGCTCCTATTTTTCCATGTAAAATTTTATATTGCATTTTTTCTATTTCATCTATTGAAATACTGTTTTCCGTAATGTATTTATAACTTTCCTCCTTAGTCATTTCTTTTGCAATATCATGTAATATTCCTGTAATTTTTGCTTTTTGTTCATCTACATTATATATTTTAGCAAGAGTACCTGCCATTTCCATTACACCAATGGAATGATTGTATCTATGTTCTGATAATATTTCTTTTACATCTTTACATATATCTTCTAGGTTCATTTTCTTCTCCCTTATTATTTATTTTTTTTAATATATCATAATGTATTTTTTTATGCAAGTATTAAAATGTTTTTACATATATTGTTATGTATAACTTTTTCAATATAAAATTTTATATACAAAAAACATAATAAATTGCTTTTTTTCACTAAAAACTCTTGTTTTTTTTGCATTTTTGTAGCATAATATATATATGTAGGATAATTTTTCGAAAGTGGTGAAAAAATGAAATATGTAGATAAATTTTTGAAATTTTTAAAAACAGATAGAAATACATTTTGCACATATATTTTGACTCTGTTTTCCATATATATATTAGTTGATAGAGTAGTTGAACTGATTTTCCTTTTCCTTACGGGAATATCAGTTTCATATTGGGGACCTATTCAGTATACATTTGCTCTTGCGTGTCCTATATTTGCATTTTTATTTTCGGGTTCTTCAAAATTTGCAAATTCTAAAGACACAAAGTTATCATTTTTCTACTTGTATTATATTTCGCTTTATATTGTAGGTGTATCAATGTTTGTACAATGGATTAATGCAGCACTTTGGTTTTTCCTTATAAGCTTACCTAATTATGTTGA
>CANPWI010000083.1 GCA_947584125.1 uncultured Clostridia bacterium | reverse complement strand
TTAGGTGCTGTAGGAGGAATATTAGGAGGAATGTTAAATAACTAATTAAATAATAAAGTAATAAAAAAGGTAAACTTTTAAAGTTTACCTTTTTTGAACTTTTATAAACAAAATTAATGATATGTAAAAATATTGACATTTATAATAAGTTAATATAAAATTAAAGGAAAAAGGAGTGAAACATAAGATGAATAAAAGTAAAGAAACTATTTTATTGAGATACAGAAAATCTAATGAAAAAGAAAATACAAAGGGAATTACATTAATAGCATTAATAATAACAATAATAATATTATTAATATTAGCAGGAGTAGCAATAAGATTTACAATAGGAGAAGATGGAATCTTTGATAAAAGTAAAAAATCTGCTGAAACATATAATGAAGAAGCAGCAAAAGAAAGACTTGAAATTGCATTAGCAGATTGCAGTACTGAAAAATATAGTAATGAAAATTATAGCGAAGAATATCTAATTAATGCACTAGAAGAACAAGGATTTATAGTAACTGGAGATAATGTAAATGTTGATGGATGGAATTTTGAAATAAATAAAGAGACACTAAAAATAGAAAATAGTTTAGGAAATATACCAATTCCTGAAGATGCAGTTGTAAAAATTGGAAGTAATTTTTATAATACATTACAGAGTGCAATAGATGCTGTACCAGAAGACAATACTGAAACAAAAATTGATGTAATAAAAAATATTTCAGAAAATGTTACAATAATTGCAAACAAAAATGTTATTATAAATTTAAATAATAAAACCTTAAATAATTCAGAACAACAACCAATTTTTACTTTAAATAGTAATAGTAATTTAACTATAAATAATGGTAATGTTACAGGAAATTATACTACAGAGAAACCAGCAATTTTAGTAAACACAAATAGCTTACTTAATTTAAATAATGCTAATATAAAAAGAGATTGTGATTCTGTAGATACATCATGGGAAGCTATTGAATTGCGTGGAAATTTAAATATGAATGGTGGAAAAATTGAAAATGTAGAAAGTAATGCAATATGCTGTTATAACAATAATTCTAGTGAGGTTCATATAAAAAATGCTGAAATATATTCAGAAAATGCACTAACTATTTCATTTTCAGATGCCACAACATTTGAAATAGTTGGAGGAATTATTAAATCAGAAAAAGATATTGCATTAGTTTGCAAAGCAGGTGGAATAGGAACAATTACTGGTACACAAATAATTTCTAATGCAGAAAGTAATGAAAAACATGCTATAGTTAATTTGGGAGAAATTACATTAGACGGAGTAAATATTAATGCTAATAAAGGTAATGCTATTAATAATCAAAGTGGAGGTAAAATTACAATTAATGGAGAATCTACTAATATTTCATGTAATGGAACAACAAGTATCCCAACTATATATAATTGTGGAGAATTAACAATAAATGCAGGAAATATAACACATAAAAATCCTAATGGTTATGGAGTATACAATATTTCAGGAGGAAAAGTTACTAATAATGGAGGAAATATATCAAAATCAAATTTATAATTTTGTTGAAATATACAAAACTTTATAATTCAAAAAAGGTAAACTTATAAAAAAGTTTACCTTTTTTGAACTTTTATAAACTTAGTGTTGACAAAAGAAAAAAAGTATGGTATACTAATATACGAAAACAGTATACTAGAGTTAGGAGGTTATTATGAAGGAGGAACAAGTAATAAATGCAGCAAGAAAACTTTTTAACAAATATGGTTTTAAAAGAGTTTCTATGGATGAAATAGCAAAAGAAGCTAGAGTAACAAAGAAAACTATATACTCATATTTTAAAAGTAAAGAAGATTTGCTTAAATATTTTATTGAAGAAGAAGTAATAAATATGAAAAATATAGTTGAAGAATTAGATAATGAAGAAAACTCATATTTTGAAAATGTGCATAATGTAATATGCAGATTATTAGAATATAAAAATGAAAATCCATTCATAAAAATTATTATGGAAGAATATGAAGTTTTCAAAAATCCACAGTTACTAGAAAATTTAAAACCAATAGATAAAGCAATTCAAAATTACATAAGAGAAAAATTAATATATGCAAAAGAAAAAGAGTTTATAGATGTTGAAGATGTTGATGTAGCTACATTTTTAATATATAAACTTTATATTGCATTCTTATTTGAAGCAAAAAATGAATTTAAAGATGAACAAAAGACAGCAAATACAATAATTAAATTTTTAAGAAATGGATTAGAAAGGAAGTAGAAGAAGAATGGAAACAAAGAAAAAAATTATGAAGTACATTGTAATTGCAGCAGTATTATTAATACCAATAATGTACAGTTTCTTTTATTTAAAAGCTTACTGGGATCCTTATGGAAATTTACAAGACATTAAAATTGCGATGGTAAATTTAGATAAAGGAAAAGATGGAGAAAACCAAGGACAAAAACTAGTAAATACTATGATAGAAAATGGAACATTTAATATATGTGAGGTGTCAGAAGATGATGCACAAAATGGACTTGTAGATGGAGAATATTATGCTGTAATTTCAATACCAGAAACATTTACAGAAGATTTAAATAGTGCAAAGGAAGAAGAAAAACAAATATCAAAAATTACATATTCACCAAACCAAAAAACAAACTTTTTAGCATCACAAATTATAAATTCTGCAATTAAAACAATAGAAATTAATCTACAAGCAGAAGTAGCAAAAACCGTAACAGAAACTTTACAAGACAAGTTAAATGAAGTACCAGATAGCTTAGAAGAAATTCAAGATGGAGCAGGACAAATAAAAGATGGTACACAAGCTTTAGCAGAAGGAACAGATACATTAAAAGATGGAACTCAAACTTTAAATGATAACTATACAAAATTTGATGATGGAGTTCAATCAGCATATCAAGGAAGCATTTCATTAGATGAAGGAATTTCAACATTAAAAAATGGTTCATCTAGTTTAATTTCAGGAGTTGGTACTTTAGCAGAAGGAACAAAAACTTTAGATAATGGGGCAACAGATTTAAATAATGGTGCAACAGCATTAAAAACAGGAGCAAATGAACTAGAAGGATATTTAAAAGAATTATCAGTAGGAATAACAAATATAAAAAATGGATATGTTTCATTAGATGATGGAATAGATAAAGTAGTAAATTCATTAAATACAATAAAAACCAAATTAAGTGGATTAAGCTCACAAGCTACACAGCTTACTACATTAAAAACATCTAATGCTACAGCATTAAATACATTAAAAACTAAAAATTCAGCAATTTTAACAAACTATAATACAAATTTTAAAACATTATTAAGCAATAAAAACTTAGAAAGTGTAACAGATACTGATATAGCTACTGTAAAAACACAAATAACAGCAAAATATACAGCATTAGGTACATCTGAAGCAACACAAATTGCAGGCGTATATGCAGGATTATTACAAACATGGAGAGATACTTATGTAGGTAACTTATCTTTAATTAAACTTACAGAAGGAAATAGTGAAGCAGTTAATACAATTTTAACTTTATTACAAAGTGAAGATTTAAAAACATTAACAAGTGAAGAAACAAAAACTCAATTAGAAGCACTAAAAACTGGTTCTAATACAATGACACAAACTCTTAATACATTAGAAGAAAATGTAAATAAAATATATCAAGGTTCACAAAAATTATCTACAGGAGCAAAAGATTTAGCAAATGGAACAAATGACCTAAAACAAGGAACAACAAGCTTAGTATCTGGTGTTGGTACATTAGGAAATGGTGGAGAAACTTTAGTATCAGGAATAAATAGTTTAAAACAAGGAAGTCAAACTCTAAAAGAAGGACTTGGAACATTAGCAAGTTCATCAACAGAGGTAAAACAAGGAATTAATACACTAAATGATGGAACACAGACTTTAAGAGAAGGTGTTCAAACATTAAAAGAAGGTGCAGAAACATTTAAAACAGAAATTGATAATGGACTACAAGATACAAGAGCAGAACTTACTAAACTTAATGGATTACCAGAATTTACAGAAAATCCAGTTGAAATAGTAGAAGAAGACTATGGTAAAATAGAACAATATGGAATTGCATTTACACCATTATTCATATCAATAGGATTATGGGTTGGAGCATTAATGGCATATGTTGTTTTATACTATGACCAAGAGAAGAGATTTAAATTACTTGGAAAATATGCTGAAAATAAATTCTTACAAATTGCATTATACTTTGGAATAGCTATATTACAAGGTATAATTACAGGAGCATTACTAAAAGTAGGATTAGGAATAAATCCAACAAATGTAGCTTTATACTATTTTGTAACAATATTTATATCAATAGTATTTATGAGCATAATACAATTCTTAATTATGAACTTTGGAGATGTAGGAAAATTCTTAGCATTAGTAATTTTAGTATTACAACTTGCAGCATCAGGAGGAACATTCCCAATTCAAACTGTAGCAAAAGGATTCCAAGCATTAAACCCAATTTTACCAATGACTTATTCAATAAAACTTGTAAAAGAAACAGTAGTTTCACAAGATGCAGGATTTGTAGCTAACAATGTAGGAATACTTTTACTATATGCAATAATACCATTAGTAATAACAATTGTTGTTCAAGTTATTAAGAACAAAAATAAAAGTGAAAATGAAAAATAAAATAATAAAAAAGTAAGGAGTCTTAACACAAGACTCCTTACTTTTTTATTATTTTATAACTTGTAATTAATAAGAAAATATAGTATAATAATATATCGAAATATGAAATAGGAAAAGTGGTAATGTATGTTGGTAAATAAGAAAATTGAAGATGAATTTCGTGAATTTGCAGGAGAAGAAAGATATTTAAGGGCAGAAGAATATCAAAAACAAAATAAAGTAACAATAAATGAATTAAATTATAAAAACGAAAATAATTTTTCAGTAAAAGCAGAGGTAAAAGGTAATTATGATGATTATAATGTGTATATAAATGTTGAAGCAGGTGAAATAGATGATGCAACATGCGAATGTGAAGACTACTATAATCATTATGGTGCTTGTAAACATATAATTGCTACTATACTTGAATTAAATAAAAATAATATGTATGAAAAAAATATATACGGTTCAGGTAAAATTAGAAAAAAGGATTTAAAATACAATAATTTTAAAGAAATTTTAAATGAATTTTTACGGAAATATTGTAAATGATAATGATAATCCACAAAATTTAGGAAATGATTATGGAAAAGTAATGTTAGTTCCAAGAATAATTATGCACGAGTATATAGATGATATAAAATTAGAATTTAAAATTGGAACTAAAAAACAATTATATAAAGTTAAAGATATTATAGAATTATATAGAAGAATAAAAAATAAAGAATTTTATAAATATGGTGCAAAATTAGAATTTTTACATGACATAGATGCATTTGAAAGTGAAAGTAAAAATATTTTAAATTACTTTTTAAAATACGCAGAAATAATGGACTCTATGAAGGAGAATAAATATAGTGGTTACAGGTATTATGGTCAAAGTATAAATTATTCAAGTATAAGTTTAAATGGAGGAGCATTAGAAGAATTTTTTGAAATATTAAAAGACACTTATGTTGAAATTGAAAATGATTATACAACATCAAAGATACTTTTATGTACTAAAGCACCAGACATAAAATTCGAAATTGAAAAGGTAAATTCTCAGGAATATATTATACATCCAAATATAGATGTATATGATTCATATAAAATTATTAAAGGCAAAGAAAATGTATTTATGATTAAGGAAAATCGTTTATATAGGTGTAATAAGCAAGTACAGGAAACAACATTAAAATTATTAAATGTTTTTAAGAAAAATATTACACAAGAAATTCGTTTCCCAAAAGAATATTTTGAGAGCTTTTTCTCTATAGTTATGCCAAAAATGAGAGATGATATTGTTTTAGATAAAATAGAAACAAAAGAAATAGAACAATATATACCAAAAAAACTAGGAGTAAAATTATATTTAGATTATGATGAAGCAAATAATATAGTTTTAAATGTAAGATTCTGTTATGGAGATGTA
>CANPWI010000082.1 GCA_947584125.1 uncultured Clostridia bacterium | reverse complement strand
ATTGAACTATTAGATGCAAGAATTCCTATTGCAAGTAGAAATCCAGATATACAGGAAATAACTAAAGGAAAGAAAAAAATAATAGTTTTAAATAAAACAGACCTAGCAGAAGAAAATGAAACCAAAAAATGGATTCAATATTTAAAAAATAAAGGAATTCCTGCCGTAATGGTAGATTCTAATAATGGAAAAGGAATAAACGAATTAGTTAGAGAAATAGATAAAATAATGGAAGAAGATTTAAATAAAATTGCAAATAAAGGAAGAATAGGCAGAACAATTAGAGTAATGGTTTTAGGAATCCCAAATGTAGGAAAATCTTCTTTTATAAATCGTATATCTAAAAAAACATCAGCAATTGTAGGAAATAAGCCAGGAGTTACTAAACAAAAACAATGGATTAAGGTATCAGACCATATAGAACTTTTAGATACTCCAGGTGTTTTATGGCCAAAATTTCAAAATGAAAAAATTGCTTTAAATCTAGCTTATACTGGAACAATAAAAGATGATGTAATTGATAAAGAAGAAATTACATTTTATTTATTAAAATATTTATTAAAATATTACCCAGAGAACTTATGTAATAGATATAAATTAGAAAAAAAAGAGATAGAAGAAATTTTGAATAATGAAGAACAAGATGAAAATATAAATATATTAGATATAATGGATTTAATAGGTAAAAAAAGAGGTGCTATTGTATCTGGTGGAAGAGTTGATAATCAAAAAGTAGCAAATATATTACTAGATGATTTTAGAACAACAAAACTCGGAAAAATAACACTAGAAAAAGTAAAATAAAAAGGAGAATAAATTGGAAGAAGACGAAGAAATATATAAAGCAAAACAAGCATCACCACTTGTATGGGCATATGTGGGTGATGCAGTATATGAAAAATATATAAGAACTTATCTTGTAAAAAATACTTATTTAAAACCACATAGATTACATATAGAATCTATAAAATATGTAAAAGCATCAGCACAAGCAAAAAAATTACAAGAATTAGAAGAAATATTAACAGAAGAAGAAAAGGAAATTGTACGAAGAGGCAGAAATACAAAAAATCATCACTTACCAAAAAATGCAGATGTAACAGAATATATGTACTCAACAGCTTTTGAGGCACTTATAGGATATTTATACTTAACAAAACAAGAAAAAAGATTAAATGAAATATTAGAAAAATGTATAAATAATGTAGATTAAAAATGAAACAAAAAGTTAAAATATATTACAATATTATTAAATGTATATTACAATTTCATAAATTCTATTGACTTATTAAAAATATAGAATAAAATATATAATAAATTAAAGAGGTTAATATGAGGGTTATAAGTGGAAAAGCAAAAGGAACAAAGCTTGAAACTCTTGAAGGAGATAATACAAGACCAACACTAGATAGAGTAAAAGAAGCATTATTTAATATTTTACAAACAAGGCTATATGATGCAAATATATTAGATTTATTTGCAGGTAGTGGAGCACTAGGAATAGAAGCATTAAGTAGAGGAGCAAGAAAAGTAACATTTTGTGATAAAGAAATAAAGGCTATAAAAATAATAAAAAATAACCTAACAAAAACAAAATTCGAAGAAAAATCAACAGTAATTAACCAAGACTATATAAAATGTTTAAACAATTTAAAAGAAAAATTTGATATAATTTTTCTTGATCCACCATATAAAAAAGGTTTTGTAAAAGATGCTGTTATAGAAATTATAGATAAAAATTTATTAAATGAAGAAGGAATTATTATTATTGAAACAGATGATGAAAATAAAACCTTAGAACAACTAAAGGAACTTGATATAAATGTTTATGATTTAAGAAAGTACGGAAGAGTAAAATTACTATTCTTAAATCGAAAGGGGTAAAAGATGGAAATATTTACATTATTAGAAACATTAGAGGAAATTTTAGAAAGAAGTAAAGGAGTACCTTTTTCTAATAAAGGAATAGTAGATAAAGATGAAATATTAGATATTATTAGAGAAATAAGATTGAAATTACCTGATGAGCTAAAACAAGCAAAATGGGTAAAAGAAGAAAGATCAAGAATAATTGTTGAAGCAAAAAAAGAAGCAGAAGACATAGTTAAAGAAGCAGAAAATAGAATTATATCTATGATAGATGAACATGAAATTACAAGAAAAGCTTATGAACAAAAGGCAAAAATTATTGAAACTGCAAATGAAATGGCAAGAGAAATTTCTAAAGGAACCAAAGACTATGCTGATGATGTACTTGGAAATTTAGAGAATGTTTTAGTGGATGCATTAAAAACAATTCAAACAAATAGAAATGAATTAAAGTAAATATATAAGTCAAGATAAGGAGGTTAGAGGTCAAATTTTGACTTCTAACCTTTAAAAAATATTTTATATAAATAGGAGGAATTTAAGTGGCGCAAAAAAGAAGAACTAATAATAAAACAACTAACCAAAGAAAAAAGAAAAAAACAATTAATATAGATTTAGCTGTTATATCATTAATTGTTATAAGTATTTTGTTAATAGTTTTAATATATACAAAATCTGGAACAATTGGTCAAACTCTTAGTCCAATGCTAGGTGGAATTATGGGATGGATAAAGTATATTGTGCCAATAGGAACTTTTGTACTTGCAATATATTTAGCTAGTGATGATAAAGATGTTTTTGGAACAAAAATAGTACAATATTTAATTGTGCTTGTTTGTATTGCAACAATTATGTCAATATTTCAAATAACAAAAGGAAATTTAAATGTTAATGATGAATTTGAAGATGCAATTAATCAAGCATATTATTTAGGAGAAAGAAATGTAGGAGGCGGAGTTGTTGGAGCATTTTTAGCTATACCTCTTACAAAACTTTTAGGAATAACAGGTGCTGTAATTTTATCAGTTGGTATGGCAGTAATATTGCTTGTATTTATGTTTAATTTACAACCAGCTCAAATTTTAGGAGCATTTATACAAGAAAGAAGAGAACAAAAAGAACAAAGAAATATGATGATTGAGGAAGATGAAGAAGAAATATTAAATATCAAACCAGAAAAGAAGAAAAAAGTAAAAGCTATTTTGAAACCAGTAAACAAATCTTCAATAGATATTCCGTTAGATGATGATATGCCACTTGAAGATCAAATAACAATTAATTTAAACGATAAAATGAAAAAAGAAAATAAACGAAAAAAATTAGACAAAAATTCAGTAGCAAGTATTGCATCAGAAATAGCAATTAATACTGAAAATAAACCAATAAATCCTGACACAATAGAAGCTAATTTATTTAAAACAGAAGAACAAAAGAAAGAAGATAAAACAAAAGAGGTATTACAATTAGAACATACAATTACAGTTGAAGATGAACATTATGAATTCCCACCAATACAGCTATTATCTCAAGGAGAAGAAAGACAGCTAAAAGGTGGTAAAAAGGCAATAGCAGATAATGCAACAAAATTACAAAGAACATTGTATAGTTTCGGAGTTTCTGCAAAAGTTGAAAATGTATCTGTAGGGCCAGCAATTACTAGATATGAACTTAAACCAGCAGAGGGAGTAAGAGTTAATAAAATTGCAAATTTAGCTGATGATATAGCACTTAATTTAGCAGCAGAATCTATAAGAATTGAAGCTCCAATACCAGGAAAACAAGCAGTAGGTATAGAAATACCAAATAAAGAAAATGAAACAGTACATTTAAGAGATATTATAGAAAGTGATAATTTTATTGAACATTCTTCAAAACTTGCATTTGCATTAGGAAAAGATGTTGCAGGTAAGGAAATTGTTGCTGATATTGCAAAAATGCCACATGTTTTAATAGCAGGTAGTACAGGTTCTGGAAAAAGTGTTTGTATAAATACATTAATAACAAGTATAATATATAAAGCAAAACCAAGTGAGGTTAAACTTGTTATGGTTGATCCAAAGGTTGTAGAACTTTCAGTTTATAATGGAATTCCACATTTATTAATTCCTGTAGTAACAGATCCTAAAAAAGCTGCAGGAGCACTTGCATGGGCAGTACAAGAAATGGAAAATAGATATAAACTTTTTGCAGGAAAAGGTGTAAGAGATTTAAAAGGATATAATGAAGCAGTAAAAAATGAAGATGGAATGGGTATATTACCACAAATAGTTATAATTATAGACGAACTTGCAGACTTAATGATGGTAGCTGCAAAAGATGTAGAAGATGCAATTTGTAGATTAGCACAAATGGCAAGAGCAGCAGGTATGCATTTAGTTATAGCAACACAAAGACCATCAGTGGATGTTATTACAGGATTAATTAAAGCAAATATTCCATCAAGAATTGCATTTGCAGTTTCATCACAAGTAGATTCAAGAACTATATTAGATATGGTTGGAGCTGAAAAATTACTTGGAAAAGGAGATATGTTATTTTATCCAACAGGCGTTTCTAAGCCAACAAGAATACAAGGTGCATTTATTTCAGATAAAGAGGTAGAAAAAATAGTAGATTTCTTAAAATCTAATGGAGAAGTTACATATAGTGAAGATATTTTGGAAAAAATAGAAAATGCAAATAGTACAGATAAAGATGTTAAAGATTTGCGGAGAAGATGATGATGGTACAGATCCATTTTTAATGGACGCAATAGAAACTGTTATAGATACAAAAACAGCATCAACATCATTTATACAAAGAAAATTTAAAGTAGGATACGCAAGAGCAGGAAGAATTATAGACCAAATGGAAGAAAGAGGAATAATATCAGGATATCAAGGTAGCAAACCAAGAGAAGTATTAATGACTCGTGAAAGATGGGAAGAACTAAAAATGTCACCTACAATAGATTCAAACAATAATGCTGAAAAAGTAACTAATAACTAATGAAAGGAAATTTTAATGAAAGAAGATATATTTTCAAGGTTAAGTATAAAAAACTATAATAATGAATTAGAGAAAATATTAGAAGCAAAAGATTTTTCAAAAGATGTGAAAAATCTTTTGCTTAGTATGCTATATAAAGTAGAAACAGCATATCATGATTATTCAAAGGTAAAAAGAAATGTTGAAAGTAAAAATAGTTTTATAAATACAATACTTGAAAATATAAAAATGTGTAAAAAAATAGAAATTATAAAATCAACAAGTAAACAAGCTAAAGAATTTGAAAAACAAAATCGATTGTTTAAAATTAACAAAGAAAAAAAAGAAATATTAAGTTTTCCAAATGAAAAATCATTGCTTTATGCAATTTATTATATTGGAAATGAAAAAATGTATCTAAATGAAAAATATAATTATATTAGAATAACATTGCCAGCTATGTTAAATGAAGGAAAAGATAATAACAAAGTAGAAATAATTAGAGATTTTAATTCATGGTCATGGAATAGTGTTGCAAAAGAAATAACAAATTTAAATGGTAATTTAATATACCAAAATCTTCAAATATTATTATCTTATGAAAAACTTGAAGAATGGATGAAAGAAAAAGAAGATACAGATAAACTAGATAGCCTAAAAAAAATGCTTATAAATATTTATCCTGAAGAAGAAATAACAGAATTTTTAGATTTAATATATAAAATTTCTATTCAAATATATTCTAAAAAGAATGAAATTGAAAATACTAGACTTAATGATGAATTTAAGTATGTAGAATTAGAATATAACAAAATAAAAAATAAAAGAGCCTTTACATCTTCTATAACAGGTAAGAAAAAAATGTTATTAAATAAAATTAGAGAAATAGATTCAAAATTACAAAATGAAGATACTCTAAAAAAAGAATTTGATAGTAGAAATGAAAAATTACCTAAATATAGTAAACTAATAGATTTAGAGCATCTAAAAAGAGTTCTTACTAAGGAAAGAAATAAAGCATTAAAAGATATAGAAGAATGTAATAAATTAATGGAACCAAAAAATTATGTAGAAGAAAAACAAAGACTAGAAAAAGAATATAAAATATTAGAATATTTGAAAAAAGAAGATATTAGTAAAGAAATATTAAAAATTCAGAAAATATTTATACAATGTTTCAAAAAGAAAATAGAAGCATCTAAAGGAAAAAAAGAAATTATGGAAAATATATATTTAGCTAGATATTAT
>CANPWI010000081.1 GCA_947584125.1 uncultured Clostridia bacterium | reverse complement strand
TATTTTCCATATTACTTGCTGATTGCATAAATTCCATTTGGTCTTCTATTGATATAACAGTTCCATCAATGTTTATTTCTTGCATATTTCCTGTTTGTGTATTTTCTATTATTTGTTTTGATAGTTTTTCTATATTGTCACTATTTATAACAAGTCCTTCAGATATTTCATCTGTAAGATTTGAAAGTCTACTAGGTGCAATTATTGATAGTACTGCACCAATTATTGCAAGTATTATTGATATTATTATTAATACTCTAAATTTGCCAAGTTCACTAAATAATCTTTTTATTGCTTGTTTAAAGTTTTTTGCTTTTTCTGGTGGAGCATTTCTCATTCCAGGTCCCCTTCTTGGTGAATGTCTTAATTCGTTATTAGACATCTTTCTTCCTTCCTTTCCTTGTATAATTTTTATGCATCTAATTCTTCTTGTGATAGTTGTGATAATGCTATTTGTTTATATATTTCACAATTTTTTAATAGTTCTTTATGAGTACCATATCCAACGCATTTTCCTTCATCTAAAACAATAATTTTGTCTGCATTCATTATGGTTCCTATTCTTTGTGCAACAATTATACTTGTAGCATCCTTTGTGTATTTTTTTAATTCTTTTCTAAGTATACTATCTGTTTTATAATCTAGTGCTGAGAAACTATCATCAAAAATATATATTTCTGGGTCTTTTGCTATTGCTCTTGCTATTGATAATCTTTGTTTTTGACCACCTGATACATTGGTTCCTCCTTGTGCCATTTCTGTTTCATAAGTATTTTCCATTTTTTCAACAAATTCTTTTGCTTGTGCTATTTCAATAGCTTTTTTAACTTTTTCATCAGATATATCGCCTTTTCCATTGTCGCCGTATTTTATATTGTTTATTATTGTATCGTTAAATATTACAGCTTTTTGAGATACATATCCTATTTTGTTTCTTAAAAAGTCTTGTTTATAGTCCTTAACATTTATTCCATCTACTAGTACCTCACCATCTGTTACATCATAGAATCTTGGTATTAAATTGATAACAGTAGATTTTCCACTACCTGTTGAACCAATAATTGCAACTGTTTCTCCTTTTTCTGCCTTGAATGAAATATTTTCTAATAAATATTCGTCTGCATCAGGATATTTAAATGATACATTTTTAAATTCTACTGTTCCTTTTTCATTTGTTACATTTTCATTTATTTTTCCATCTTTAATACTAATTTCTGTTTCTAGAACCTCGTTAATACGATTTGCAGAAACTCCAGCTCTTGGAAGCATCATAAATATCATTGCAAGCATTAAAAATGACATTATAACTTGCATTGAATAAGATGTAAATACCACCATTTCACTAAATATTTGTAATTTATCTCCCATTAATGCGTCTTTTATTAAATATGCTCCTATAAAATATATTCCTAATGTTAGAAAATGCATTACTAAATACATTGTTGGTTGTAATACTGCAAATGCTTTTTGGTTAAATAATTGTTGCTTTGTTAATTTTGAATTTACATCTTCAAATTTATTTTCTTGATAATCTTCTGCATTGAATGCTCTTACTACTCTAATTCCTTTTAAATTTTCTCTAGTTACACCGTTTATTCTATCAGTTAATTTTTGTACTATTTTAAATTTTGGTATTACTATAGCCATTAATATTGCAATAATTGATATTAATATTATAACTCCAACTGCTGTTAGTGTACTCCATTGCCAACTTTTATTAAATATTTTGGTAATTGCCCAAACTGCTGTAATTGGAGATTTTATAAGCATTTGTAATCCCATTGCTACAAACATTTGAATTTGGGTTATATCATTTGTTGTTCTTGTAATTAAACTACTTGTTGAAAATTGTTTTACCTCATGCATTGCTAAATTTTCTATTTTTGTAAATAATTTTTTTCTTATTATCATTGAAAATTTTGCAGAAACATTAGATATTAAAAATCCTGTAAAAACTGCTGCAACTAAACTACCTAATGCACATGCAAGCATATATCCTCCATTTTTTAGGATTTCTTGCATTTGACTGCCTTCTGTTTGTACAAGTATTGTTATTTCTGACATATAGTCTGGCATTTTTAATTCAAGCCATACTTGACATATAATTAATATTAAAACAATTCCCAATACTATCCATTCTTTTTTTTCTAGATTTTTTAATAATTTAATCATGTTTTCTATCCTTTCTATTTTTTTAACTTTTTTATATACTTTTTTTATTAATAATTAAATTAAGACTTTCTTATCATTTTATTGAATAGAAAATCTTAATTTAATAATTTTTTATACATCAAAAAAATATGTAGCTTCTAAGTCCGCTTCGTTTAAAAGTAATGCTAATGGATATTTCTTAAATGCCTGCCCTAATGTATTATATACCTCTTTTGGTTCAGAGAAACCCATGTGCCATCTTATACTATATTTTTCTTCTGGAGTTAATTTTATATATTCACTTAACATCATAACTGATTTTTCACCATGTCCATAAGGTATTGTATCTTCTATTGTATAATATGGTACTTTTTCCCATTCTCCTCTTGCATTTTTAGCATTTCTATAATCTACTTTATAAAAATTAACTTTACATATATCATGTAGTAATGCTGTAATTTTTATATTATCATCACCAACAGCTATATCTATTGGTGAGTTTTTTACTTTTTCTTTAAGAATTTCATATACTTTCATACTATGTTCTAATAATCCACCTTTATATGAACCATGAAATCTTGTGCTAGCTGGTGCTTCAAAGAAGTCTGTTTTTTCAATGAATGATATTAAATCTTCTATTCCTTCTCTATTGGTACTTCTTAATAAACTTAAAAATTCTTCTTTCATTTTTTCCCTCATTATTTTAATAATTTTCTGGTTTTATTTGAAAATATGCTTGTGGGTGTGCACATACTGGACATACATCAGGTGCTTTTTTTCCAATTACTATGTGACCACAATTAGCGCATTGCCAAATCATATCTCCATCTCTTGAAAATACTAGTCCGTTTTCTACATTTTCAAGTAATTTTTTATATCTTGCTTCATGTTCTTTTTCAATTTTTCCTACTTCTTCAAAAAGAAATGCTATATGATCAAACCCTTCTTCTTTAGCTTCTTTTGCCATTTTATCATACATATCTGTCCATTCATAGTTTTCTCCTGCTGCTGCGTCTGCTAAGTTTTGTTTTGTATCTGGAATTTCTCCTCCATTTAATAGTTTAAACCAAATTTTTGCATGCTCTTTTTCATTGTTTGCTGTTTCTGTAAATATTGCAGCAATTTGCTCATATCCTTCTTTTTTTGCTTTACTTGCATAATAAGTATATTTATTTCTTGCTTGTGATTCACCTGCAAAGGCTTCCATTAAATTTTTTTCTGTTTTTGTTCCTTTTAATTCTTTCATTTTTCTTCCTCCTACAAATTTAATAATTTCAATTATATCATAAAAAAAATTTTTTTCAATAGTTTTATATTATGCTTTATTTATTTCAGTTATTATATCATCTTTTGTTATGTGGAAATATTTCATAAGTTCTTCTGCTTTTCCAGATTTTCCAAATGTATCTTTTATTCCCATTCTTATAACTTTACATGGTGCATTTTCTGATAGTACCTCACATACCGCACTACCTAAACCACCTATTATATTATGGTCTTCTATTGTTATAATTTTCTTTGTTTCTTTTGATGCTTTAATAATTATTTCTTCGTCTATTGGTTTTATTGTATGAATATCTATTACTCTTATATTTATTCCTTGTTTTTCTAATTCTTCTTTTGCTTTTATTGCTTCCTTAACTGTTATCCCTGTTGCAATAACTGTAGCATCAGTACCTTCACCAATTTGTATACCTTTTCCAAATTGAAATTTTGTATTTTTATCGTATATAACATCACTTTCAAGTCTAGATAATCTTAAATATACTGGGCCTTCCATTTTTGATATTTCTTCTACTGCCCATCTTGTTTGGGTATCGTCTGATGTGGACATTACTTTCATATTTGGTAGTGTTCTCATTAAACTAATATCTTCTAACATTTGATGCGTTGCTCCATCTTCTCCAACTGTTATCCCACAATGTGTTGCACAGATTTTTACATTTAAATTAGGATAACAAATACTATTTCTAATTTGGTCATAAGCTCTACCTGCTGCAAATACTGCAAATGTACTTACAAAAGGTATTTTTCCATAAGTTGCAAATCCAGCAGCAGTCGCTAGCATATCTTGTTCACTAATTCCCATATCAAAAAATCTTTCTGGATATTTTTTTGCAAATATATCTGTTTTGGTTGATTTAGATAAGTCTGCATCAAGCACTACTATATTTTTATTTATTTCACCAAGTTCTGCAAGCTTTTCTCCATAACTTTGCCTTACAGCAATTTTTTTTATTTCTTCCATTATAATCTATCCTTTCTAAAATTATAAATTGTTTTTTATAATAAAATACTACAAATTTATTAGCGCTTAGATTTATTCTATGGTTAGTTGTTTAATTGCATTATTGTATTCTTCTTCGTTTGGTGCTTTTCCATGCCAAGAAACTTTATTTTCCATAAAATCTATTCCTTTTCCTTTTATTGTTTTAGCTATTATCGCTGTTGGTTTTCCTTTTATTTCTTTTGCTTTTTCAAATGCTGAAATTATTTCTTCTATGTTATGTCCATTTATATTTATTACATTAAATCCAAAGCTTTCGAATTTTTTATCTATTGGATATGAATTCATAACCTCTGTTATTTCTCCATCTATTTGTAAATTATTGTTATCTACTATAACACATAAATTATCTAATTTGTAATGTGATGCTGTCATACATGCTTCCCATATTTGACCTTCTTCTATTTCTCCATCTCCTAATAAACAATAAACTCTTATTCCTTGTTTATCAAGTTTTGATGATAATGCTATTCCATTTGCTACTGACAATCCTTGTCCGAGTGAACCAGTTGTCATATCTACTCCTGGAACTTGTTTCATATCTGGATGTCCTTGTAATTTTGCATCTAATTTTCTAAAGGTTTTTAATTCGTCTATGCTGAAATATCCTCTATTTGCAAGTACACTATATAGAGCTGAACTTGCATGACCTTTTGATAATATAAATCTATCTCTTTTAATATCTTTAGGTTTTTCTGGATTTATATTCATTTGATTAAAATATAAAACAGTTAATATGTCTGCACAAGATAGCGAACCTCCTGGATGCCCTGATTTTCCACTATATATTTCTTCTATTATTCCTTTTCTAACATTTAGAGCTATTTTTTCTAATTCTTTTATATCATTAATTTTCACAAAATCACTCTCCTTTTATAATATATTTTATTATATTATTTTTATATCATACGAGAAATTAAAAAGCAATAAAAACACCTCAAAAGTTAGATTTTTTAGTCTAACTTTTGAGGTGCATTTAAAATTATTTAAAATTTATTTTTATATAATCTTTTTTTCTAGTTTTTTTATTCTGTCTTTAAACATTTTATGTTCATTGATATTTTGAATTTCCACTCTATATAGTGAATTTTCTAATATTCTTATATGATTTCTTATTTCTTCTCTATTTCTTTCGCTTTCTTCTCTTGACATGTTAAAGCCTTCTAATAATTTTGCTGTATTTTGTTCTTGAGTATAATCTATTAATATAACTTGTTTGTCAATTTCATCCATTTTTTCATCTATTTTTTCAAAGTGCCTATCATGTTCTTCTAACTTTTTATCTATTTTCGCAAGGTGCTCGTCTATTTTTATAAAATGCTTATCGTGTTCTTCTAGCTTTTTATCTATTTTTTCAAAGTGCTTATCGTGTTCTTCTAATTTTTTTTCTATTTTTTCAAAATGTTTTTTCATATTTATTTGTTCATCTTTTATAACTTTTATGTCATTAAGTATTATGTTTTGTGTATTTAATATTTTGTTTAAAATTTCTTCCATTTTATCTCCTCCTTTTTGTTGTGTATAAATATTTTACCATTTTGTCAAAAATAATGCAACAGTTTTTCTATAAAAATCACCTTCTTTTTTTTTATTATTTTTTAATTGAAATTTTTTGGTAGATTTACCTTGATTTAAATTTATTTAGAAACATAAATTTTAATTATATTAACACAGTTAATTATAATAGTCAACAAAAAGTTTTCGACATATTTTGATATTTTTTTGAATGTTTTGGTGACCCGTACGGGAATCGAACCCATGATTCCACCTTGAGAGGGTGGCGTCTTAACCGCTTGACCAACGGGC
>CANPWI010000080.1 GCA_947584125.1 uncultured Clostridia bacterium | reverse complement strand
TTTTTTTGTATTACATATATCATAGTTATTATATATATTAATGTTGCTGTTGGCATTATATATATTCCTATTGGTATTCGTACTATTGCTATTATACTTAAGAATAAAAATTCTAATATTGTTACAGATAATATTGGAGTTAATAGCTGTTTTAATACACCATTTTTTCTATATCTAATTGCCATATATACTGACATTATTACAGTAGCTATTACTACTGGTGATATATAAGGTTTTATTAGATCTAATGGTTGTACTACTCCAACATTTGTTGTAGTTATTGTTTTTTCTTCTCCATTATTAAGGTTTGTTAATTCATTTTTAAAGTTTGTTAATTCTTCATCTTGCATATTTGTAACTGTTATTATTATTTCTTCATTGAAATCTCCAACTGTTTGAACATTAATATCATTTTTTCCGAATATTTCTTCTGCCTTATTTTTTATATCTTCTAAATTCATATCATCTAATGTAATTGCTATTTTTGTACTTTGTGCATAAGCTACATCAAAATTTAGTCCTTTTGTATATAGCATAACAATTCCTATAACAATTATTGCTATAATAACTATTGTTGCAATTTTTACTTTGTTAGTTACCTCTTTCATTTTTACCTCCTATTTTCTTGCATTTTCTATTAATAATGTTCTTGCAAATATTCCTGTTGAGATTAATGTACTAATTAATCCCCAGAACATTATCATACCTATACTTGAAATTGCTGTCCAGTTTATGAATGTAAATACTACTGATATAACTAATAATAAAATTAATACATTCATAATTTCCATGCAAGCTTTATTAAATTGTTTTTTGGCATCTTCTTCATTTTCAACATTTTTTTGTTTTTCTAATATTTTTATTGAAATAAATCCTACAATTATTTCTAATGCTAAAAATGCTGTAATAGCTTCATAACTAATCAATACATTAGTATATCTAATTATTAACATTAAAATTGCAACTAATCCTATATTTGAAATTAACATTGCTAGTCCATTTTTCTTGTATTTTATTATAATATATAAGTTAATTACTGCATATATTGCTAGTAATACATATATTGCTATTTGTATATTTTGATTTGTAATAATACTTTGAACCTCTTTGCTGTCCTCCATAGTGTATTTAATAGGCATTTTTCCTGAATTTGTCATTATTTCTATAACTGCACCTTGATTTAAATAACTGTTAATTTGAGAACTACTTGTAGATGTTCCAAGAACAACTTTTATTGTAGATTTTGAATTAATATCTTCTAAATCTACAGTAGCTACTTCTTCATCTTCAAATTTAAATGATATGCTATTTTTTTCTTCGGCTTCTTCTGTAGCTTCAGTATCACCAGTTGTTTCTGTATCACCAGTTGTTTCTTCTGTATTTTCAGATGTAGTATTTTCGGTTTCTGTAGTTTCATTTGCTGTCTCTTCTGTATTTTCTGTTTCTTCTTCATTATTATTTTGTTTGCTATTTATTAAATTTTGTAGTTTTTCTTGTCCTTCTTTATTCAAGTCTGCATTTAAATAAACCTCATATCCTGAACTTAGTTGTTGATATCCTACTTTTATATCTTTTATATCATCATTTGTTAAAATAACATCATTTGTTTGACTGTCTGTTATTTCAACTTTTCCTAAGTATGTTGAATATACTGACCCAGCATATACATTTACATCATCTTGAAATTGTATTTGTATATTTCCTGTTTCTTCATCTAAACGAACTATATACTCTGGTAAATTAATGTCATGTAATCTTTTTTCAATAATTTCTTTACATTTTTTGTAGTTTTCAATATTTAAATTTTCTTCTTTGTTTATTGGTTCATCTACTGTTGTGTAATTTGTTGCTTCTTCACTTTCAGTACTATCAGTATCTTCTACTTTATTTCCGTTTTCATCATATTTAACTTGTTCTGTAGTATCATCTACTTTTAAATTAACAACTGTAATTTTATCTAAGTTACTTGCTAACTTATAGTCTGGTACTTTATTTTCATATTTAAATTCATTTTTTGCATATACTCCTATAAAAGATATTATAGATAATAGTATTACAATTCCTACAATTAATAGTATTTTTAATTTCTTTTTCACGTTTCTTCCTCCTAATTTTATAATAATCTTGTGTCATTTATAATTAGTTCAAACCATATTCTTAGATATTTAGCAGCATATTTACTCATCATTGTTCTATCCATAAATATCTCAAAATAATCTAATACTGGACATATTTCTGTATCTATATGAATATTTAATATTACTCTTCTATTTTCCTTATCTATTTCTAAGTTAGAATGTGTAACAGCATAATTTACTCTATCATGAATATCAAATGTTGATATATTTTTATTAACTACTCTATCTCTGTGTACATCTGATTTATCTGCAAGTATTAATGCTGCTGAGATGTCACTAACTGCTGTACCAGTATTTTCATCATGATTTCCTATTGCAGTCATAATTTCTGTTCTTTTTTCAACATCCATTTTCATATCTTTAAGTATATTATATGCTAATATTGCTCCTGAGTGCGCATGGTCAACACGATTTACACAATTTCCAATATCGTGCAGGTATCCTGCAATTCTAGCAAGTTCAACTCTTTCTTCAGGATATCCTAATGCTTCTAATATATCTCCTGCTCTTTTTGATACAATACTTATATGCCTAATTGAATGCTCTGTATAACCTAATGCATCTAAATGTTTTTGTGAACCTAGTATAAGGCTTTTTACCTCTTCATTATTTTTGACATCTTCTAATGTAATCATAAAACCTCCTTTATGTCCAAAATCTTTTTTTATTTTATCCTAAAATATAAAAATTTTCAATAATTTTATATAAATTTAATATATTTTTACTAATAAATACGCAGACCAAAATGTTATGGTTTCCTAAAACATTTATTTAGTCTGCGTTTATTGGTTATTTTGTTATTGCTAATATTTTATATTTAACTACTCCAACTGGAACTTGTGCTTCTATTATTTCATTCTTTTTTGCACCTAATAATGCTGAACCTATTGGTGATTCGTTTGATATTTTATTTTGTGATAAGTCAACTTCTGTTGAACCTACTATTGTATATTCAAATTCATCTCCATATTCCATATCTTTAATTTTTACTGTGTTTCCTACTTGTACTGTTTTTGTATCAATTTCAGATTCATCAATTATTTTTGCATATCTTAATTTATTTTCTAATTCTGCTATTTTTATTTCATTTGCTGCTTGAGCATTTTTTGCTTCATCATATTCAGAATTTTCTGATAAATCTCCAAATCCTAATGCTACCTTTATTCTTTCAGCAATTTCAGCTCTTTGCTCTGTTTTTAAATATTCTAATTCTTTTTCTAAATTATCATAACCTTCTTGGGTTAATAAAACTTCTTTTCCTTCCATATTTTGTCCTCCTATTTACTAGTATTTTAATGATATTATATTAAGTCAATATTTTTTATTTGTCAATAGATTTAATTAATATTTTTT
The DNA here is from genome assembly GCA_947584125.1 of uncultured Clostridia bacterium. Lineage (GTDB taxonomy): Bacteria > Bacillota > Clostridia > TANB77 > CAG-508 > CANRMR01. The sequence goes on along the minus strand of CANPWI010000080.1, from coordinate 2,952 downwards.
AATTCTTTTTCTGTTATCTTAGAATTAATTCCTATTAAGTATTTTATTTTTAATCCATCTTCTTTTATATTTGATTTTATTTTATTATAAGTTTCTTTTTTATTTATTATAGATTCATAAATATATTTTTGAGAAAATTTTTCTGTAATATCATTAATCTTTATTTTTTCTGTATTTTCTATATCTATTTCATAATCATTTATATTAAGGCCTGCAAATGTTTTAGATTTAATAATGCATTGTTTATTAATATTTATAACTATTTGCTCCCTTTTGAATGTACATCTATTAAGATTTTCTTCATCATAGTCTATATTTAATACAATATCAGATTTTAGTAAACTCTTTTTTCTGTTATTTGTAATATTTATTGCAATTCCTTGTTCATTATATAGTTTTTCTTCTAATCTTGTTAATTTATTTTTATTTTTTGTTATTATATTTATACTTTTAACCATATTAGCTAATTTTATAATAAGTTCTAAATTATTTTCTATTTTTTCATTAATTAAAATGCTTATACAATATTTACTAATATCTTTTTCTTGTATTTTTGCAATATATTCTAATATATCTTCTATTAAATAACTAAAAAGTAATCTACCATCTATGAATTTAATTTTTTCTGTATTTATATAATTTAATAATTCTTCATCTTTAATACATTTTTCTGACAATACAATATTTATATTTTTATTAATTTTTTTAGAGATTTTTTTTATTACTCTTTTTGCTTCTTTTGAAGATAATTTTTCATAATATGGTATTGTATAAATTATTCCTTTTTCACATTTTTCTATTCTAAATATATTAAAAACTTGACTTATAAAAGTTATTATTTTTTTAAATTTTTCTTGTGGTTTATCTATTTTTTTAATATATATTGTATCCATTTTCTCACCTGATACATATATATTTTTTATATTATAGATATATTACTTTTTAATATCTAATTTTATATGAACATCTCTTAATTGCTTATCTGTTACTTTTCCTGGTGCTCCCATTAATAAGTCTTGTGCTTTACTATTAAATGGAAATGCTATTACCTCTCTTATACTTTCTTCCTCTGTTAAAAGCATAATCATTCTATCTACACCTGGTGCAATTCCTGCATGTGGTGGTGCACCATAATGAAATGCATTAAATAATGCTGAAAATTTTTCTTCTATAACTTCTTTTCCATATCCTGCAATTTCAAATGCCTTTATCATTATTTCTGGATTATGATTTCTAACTGCACCTGATGATAATTCTATACCATTACATACTATATCATATTGATATGCAAGTATATCTAGTGGTTCTTTATTTTCTAATGCTTCCATTCCACCTTGTGGCATTGAAAATGGATTATGACTAAATTCAATTTTTCCTTCATCTGATAGCTCATACATTGGAAAATCAACTATCCAACAAAATCTGTATACATCTTTTTCAATTCTATCTAGTCTTATTGCTAGTTCTTGTCTTATTTGTCCTGCTAAAGTTTCAACAGTTGGCATGTTTTCAGCTATAAAGAATATTGAATCTCCAGCATTAGTTCCTGTTTTTGTTAATAATTCCTCTGTAGATTTTTCATCTATAAATTTTGCAATTGGCCCTTGTAAAGTCCTATCTTCATTAACTCTAACCCATGCTAATCCTTTTGCTCCACATTCATTTATTGCATAATCTGTTATTCCATCAAAGAATCTTCTTGGAACATCTTTTGTGTTAGGTACGCTTATAGCTCTTACTATTTTACCTTTAAATGCATTGAATTCAACATTTTGGAATATTTCTGTAACATCTTGAATTATAAGTGGATTTCTTAAGTCTGGTTTATCTGAACCGTATTTTAACATTGCTTCTTTATATGGTATTCTTGGGAATTTTTTGTCTGCTACTTTTTTGTTAGAAAATTTTTCGAATACGCTATATATAACTTCTTCCATAATTTCAAATACATCTTCTTGTGTTGCATAAGCCATTTCCATATCTAGCTGATAAAACTCTCCTGGTGCTCTATCTGCTCTTGCATCTTCATCTCTAAAGCATGGTGCTATTTGGAAGTATTTATCTATACCAGATACCATTAATAATTGCTTAAATTGTTGTGGTGCTTGTGGTAATGCATAAAATTTACCAGGATGTACTCTACTTGGTACTAAGTAATCTCTTGCTCCTTCTGGTGATGAACTTGTAAGTATTGGTGTTTGTACCTCTAAGAATCCTCTTTCTATCATTTGATTTCTTAAATATTGTAAAATTTGTGCTCTTAGTATTATATTATTTTTTACTTTTTCATTTCTTATATCTAAAAATCTATATTGTAGTCTTAAGTCTTCTCTAACTTCTTTATCTGAATTTATTTCAAATGGTAGATTTTTTACTCTTTTTCCTAATACATCAATTTTTTCTGCAAATATTTCAATTTCTCCTGTTTTCATATTTGGATTTATTGTTTCTTCATCTCTTAATCTTACTTTTCCTGTTACACTTATAGTAGATTCATTAGGAATTCTTGATGCAAAGTCAACAAATTCTTCGTTTCCTGATACAACAACTTGTGTAATTCCATATTGATCTCTTACATCTATAAATACTACTCCTCCTAAATCTCTTGTAACCGCAATCCATCCTGCTATTTTTACATTTTTTCCTACATCTTCTTTTTTTAGTTCTCCACAATTATGTGTTCTATATTCATTCATACTTTACCCCTTTCTTGTGCAATGAAACCAATGAAAAAAGCTTTCGTTCCTGCATTTTATAACAATACAGGGACGAAAGCTTTTCTTCCGCGGTGCCACCCTATTTGAAAAGTATAAAAATTACTTTTCCACTTTATTTTTCTTGCTCCAATGTGTCTATGATAACTATGTTTATTTAAAATGCTTTCAGCCACGGCATTTATTCTCTAAAAACAACCTTTAGTTTCTTTTCATCTTCATCGCACTTATTCTTTTT
>CANPWI010000079.1 GCA_947584125.1 uncultured Clostridia bacterium | reverse complement strand
GATATACAATGGAATATATTACAGATAAAGGTGCTCTTAAGCAAGTCGTTTTATTTGTTGCTAAAAAAATAAATGGAGATGAAAAATATCAAGAAAGTGAAATAAAATCAATGAAATGGATGACATTTGACGATGCAATAAAAATAATTACATATGATAATACAAGAGAATTATTTAGTAAAATTTTAAAAGAGGAAGAATTAAAAAACTAGAAAAATATAGAAAAATGGAAAAACTATTTGACTAATAGGAAAAGAATATCAAAAAATTGATTAATATAGATATAATGATAATTAATAGAAAATACAGACTAGGTGAGGTAAGAAGATGGGAAAATTAAAAGATGGAATAATAGGCTTTGCAGTAGGAGATGCATTAGGTGTACCTGCTGAATTTAAATCAAGAGAAGAACTAAATAGATACCCTATTACAGATATGAAAGCAGATGGTACATATAATATGCCAGCAGGAACATGGTCAGATGATACATCAATGACTATAGCAACACTACATTCTATAATAGAAACAGGTACAATAGATACAAATGATATGGCAGATAAATTTTTAAAATGGTTTAGGAATGCAGAATATACAGCAACTAATAAAACATTTGACATTGGTAGAACAACATTACAAGCACTAGCTAAATATGAACTTAAATTAGAGAATGCAAGTAATTGTGGTGGTTCTAATGAGTATGACAATGGAAATGGTAGCTTAATGAGAATATTTTATATAAAATAAACATATTTTAAAATTAGGTGATTATAAATGTTTGAATTAAGCCAGCTTTCTGGAAATGAGTTAGTAGCTTTAGCAAGTATAATTTCAGTTGCAATAAGTCAAAACTTAAATGCAACTGAAACAAATGCTTTAGGAAATTTTTTTGAAGCGGTAGGAACAAATTTAACTATAATTGCAGAATCAAAATAAAAATTAAACAATATAAAGAATCTTGTTATTAGGAAAATATTTCTTCATTAAATCTATCATAAAACCTTGAGCTTCTTGCTTTATATTAGGTTTATACATATATTTTCCGCGACCACGACCTGTCATTAAATTTTTATCATATATATTTATAGCATTAGGAAAAGCTTCACTGTTTATTGCATTATGAACATAGCTATAAGTCATAAAAATTAATTCAAAAAATACATCTTTTTTCACATCATCAGATAGCATATCAGATAAAGTTTCAACTAAATTAGAATAAAGTTCTTTCCAATTATCAAGTAAAATAATAGGAGCAATTAATATACCTACTTTATAACCTGCACTTTTTAATTTATTAATAGCTTTTATTCTTCCATCTAAATTAGATGTTCCAAATTCTACTTTTTTTATAATATCTTCAGGATTAACACTAACTCTAACAATCACTTTTTCTTTTCCTTTTATGTCTAAAATCGGATCAACCATATCAAATTTTGTAGGAAAAGTTAAAAAACCTTTATTAGATTTCGAAAAATTTTCAATAGTCCAAACTAAATTATTTGTAATAGTATTTTCTAAAATAAGGTCACTATTACTACCAATTTCAAATGTTAAATCTTTTTCAGATTTTTCAGCAGTTTTTATAATTTTATCAAGCATCATTTCTCTATTAACAAATAATCTTAAATATGCACATTTATTGTAATTACAAACTAAATAACAATACATACACATTGCAGTACAACCAGAAGAAGTATAAGGTACTAAAAAATCTGAAACTTTATGATTAGGTACAAAATTATGAGTTTTTCTAACTCCAATTATTAAATTATGTTTCATTTTACCAAACTCGCTATTTTGTTTTTGTCGCATTTCAGGTATATTATTGTGATTATCAATAATATGCATTTCAATATTTTTATCAGAATATTTTTTTAATAATTCTCGGCCTAATTCATAATCTTTTATTGCATTTTCATAATATATTTCTTTAGGTAAAAACATAGTAAACTCCTTAAAATAAAATATATTATTAGTATGTCATGAAATAATAAAAATATTATATAAAAATCAGAAGGTAATTTTATTACCTTCTGATTTTCGTTATTACTTTTGAAACTGTGCCAAAATAAATTATACCATGTATATTAATAGCATAAATCATTTCGGTTAATCTAAGCGCATATTTGTTGTTTTCGAAAAAAGTGCAATTATCTATGTTATCCAACTTTTTTAATTCAAAAGTTTGGTCATTAAAACAATGTTGAACATAGAACTTAGAATTTTTTTCAAAAACTGGTGTAACAAAATCAGCAATATGCGGTTTAGAAATAAAGCCTACTAAATAGAAGTCTTTATTCATAGTAATTCCTCCTTAAAATAATAATTTTACTCTGGGTGTCAAAACTTAAAATCTAAAAATAGAAGTTTATTAAAAAAAAGTATATATATTATATAACAAAGTATATGATAATTCAATACTATTTATGAAAAATTCCAATAAATTCCAAAAAACTAAAAAAGTGGAACAAATATAATTTATATGAATAAATTATAAATAGTTAATTAATTTATAAGGAGGAAAAAATGGCAAAAATAATAGTTTTTAATAATGATACTGATAGAATGGAAACTTATTATAGAGATGAAAATTCTCCAATGCCATATAATACAAATGGTACACTTAGAGTTAGAGAATTCAGGGGAGCAAGTAAAAGTAATACTTTATGGACTACAAAAAGGACAATGCAAAGTTGGAATAGTCAAAGATATATATTTGGTAATCCAATACCAGTTGGATATGCATTTAGAAGACCTTATGAAGGAGGACATTCAGGGCAGTCACAACATTATGCTGGAACAGCATTTGATGTAGGGCAAAGATGGACTAATGCACAAAGAACTGTTTTAAGAAATAGCGCTATAAATTCTGGAATATGGTCTTATGTTGAACCAGTTAGTATTTCTCCAACATGGGTTCATTTCGATAAAAGATTCGGAGTTCCGTCATGCATAAGCCGGAGGGTATCCAACTTTAAAAAGAGGAAGTTTAAGCAATTATGTATTAATAGCACAAGATGACTTAAACACATTAGGGTACACAACAGGAGGGTTAGATGGAATATTTGGAGAAAGAACATATAATTCAGTTAGAAATTATCAAAGAAGTAGAGGTTTAAGTGTAGATGGAATTGTTGGATGTAACACATGGAGGTCCTTACAAGAAGATGTTTTAGGAAGAGGAAGAACACAAACAACAATAGATTAAAAATAAAAGAATAAAATTAAATAAAAAATCATATAAATGAACTAGCATATTGTTAGGAGGAATTTATATGTTTTTTGTATTAAACAAAGAAAAAATATATTCGTATATAGTAGTATTAAGCACTGTATTTGTACTATTTGCTGTATCAACTCTACTTTTCCAAGATACAGATAATAAAACAATAGAAACAGCTGCAAACATAGAAAAGGAATTGCCAATATATAGTGTAGATACAAAAGATAATAAAGTTGCAATAACTATGAATTGTGCTTGGAATGCTGATGATATTGATCAAATTTTAAAAACACTAGACAAACAAAAAGTAAAAATAACATTTTTTATGGTAGGAGAATGGGTAGATAAATATCCAGATGCAGTTAAAAAAATATCGCAAGCAGGGCATGAAATTGCAAATCATTCAGATAATCATAAACATGTTAACAATTTAAGTTATGAAGAAAATGTGGAAGAAATATTGAATTGCAGTAAAAAAATTAAAGAAATTACAGGAAAAGAAACTACCTTATATAGAGGGCCTTATGGAGAATATAACAATACAGTTATAAAAGCTGCAAAAGATAATAATCATACTGTAATACAGTGGTCTTTAGATACATTGGATTACAATGGATTAGATGAAGATCAAATGTGGGATAGATTAAAAAATAAAATTACAAATGGAAGTATAATATTGATGCATAACGGAACAGAAAATACAGCAAAGGCTTTAGATGGAATTTTAACAAAAATAAAAGAAAAAGGTTTTGAAATAGTTAAAGTTTCAGATTTAATATATAAAGAAAATTACCAAATAGATAATAATGGTACGCAAAAACAAATAAATACTATGAATAACTAATAAAAAATTGCATATAATACAAAAGATTACATATATTCATAGGAAGGTTTGGTAGATGAATACTCTTAATTTAGTAGGCATATTTGCCGAAGAAAAGAATGTAATATTCATAAAAAAATACTTAAAAAATAAATTAAATGATGTAGAAATAATATATTTTACTAAGGATAACTTAGAAAATTTTAAAAATGTAAAATTTGAAACAATACTATTAATTAATAAAATAACAAATATAACAGAAAAAATAGAAATAGTTAAAAAAATAATAAATAATGCTGAAAATATCATGGTTAATTGTGATATAAAAGAAAATATAGACATTATAGGAGATTTAAAAATAAATGGTATTACCTTTGGATTTAATACAAAAGCAAGTATTACAACATCAAGCATACAAGAAAATGAAATTTTAATATGTATACAAAGAAACATCAAAGGAGTAAAAAATAATATAATAGAAGAACAAGAAATTAAAGTTGAATCAGAAAATTATAATATAGAAAAAAACGCTATAAACCTTATGGCTAGCGTAGGATTGATGAAATTATATGATTGCCTTTAAGGACATACAAATGGTAAAAATATCAAAAAAACAAAAAAAATAACATTTTATGTAGACAAATCCAAAAAAAAGTAGTATAATAGAAATGTATGAAACAAAAGTTAGTATAAATTATAGCTTTATGAATAAAATACAATAGATAAATAAGTGATAGGAGGAAAGGAAATTGAATACAAATTATTCAGATAATAACCACTTAGTATTAGTGGGAAAAGTTACAAGCGAAAAAAAATTCAGTCATGAAATTTACGGAGAAAGTTTTTACATATTTAATATGGAGGTACCTCGTTTAAGTGATGCATCAGATATTATACCAATAACAATATCTGAAAGATTAATAGATGAGGAAAAAATGCAAATAGGAAAAAGAATTATTGTAAAAGGACAATTTAGATCATACAATAGTTACGAAAATGAAAGAAACAGATTAATTTTAACTGTATTTGCAAAAGACATCATATTTGAAGATGACATTGAGCAAAGAATTAAAGAAGACGAAACAATTAAGGAAAATGTATCAAATGAAGTTGTTTTATCAGGTTACATTTGTAAAAAACCAATATACAGACAAACACCATTTGGTCGTGAAATAGCAGATATTTTATTAGCAGTTAATAGAGCTTATAATAAATCAGACTATATTCCATCAATAGCATGGGGAAGAACAGCTAGATTCTGTCAAAACCTACCAACAGGAACAGAGGTAAGAGTAATAGGTAGAGTTCAATCAAGAACTTACGAAAAGAAATATGAAGATGGAACAGTTGAACAAAGAGTTGCTTATGAAGTATCAATTAGTAGTTTAGAAGTAACAAATAAAGATAATGAATTTATAAAAAAAGATGAAGAAGAAAATCAAGAAGAAGCTGTATAAAAAGTAGAAAAGAAAGAGAGATTTCAAAGTTTTGAAATCTCTCTTTTAGTTTACTTGATATTTAAAGAATGTCTTGCACACACATATCTTGAAGGTCTAGTATTAAAAGCCTCAGAATTAAAATAATACTTTCTAGATAATGGTGCAATTCTTCCAGATTCTCCCCAACTGCCACCTACTTTAACAAGTTGAGTTTTACCATTGATATTATGTTTGCTTTGTACTAACTCCCACAAATTTCCGCATAAATCAGAAATATGAAAAATACAATGACCACCAGATAAAGCAGGCCCTATATGTATATCATCAAAATAGTAGCCAAGATTAGATGAATCTTCATATACCTGATGCTCTGTTAAAGTTTCAGATAATATGAGCCATATAAGAAGAAGGTCTCGTTCAGATTCATACATCATTTCTGAAGTGATTTTGTTAGAGCCCATTTCTTGACATATACTTAAAAACTCATAATATGTAATATCTGTTAATATTTTACTATTTGGTTTCGAAGTATAAATTTCAAGAAGAGGATCTTGGGAATCATAAGTAACAGTTATAGGAAATTTTCCTATATAAAAACCACCATATTTTAAAGTGCTTTGGTATTTTTGGTTTTTTTGATACTGAAGAAAAGCTTCTTTTGAAGTATCTTTAAAAACCTTAAAACTACCATCTGGAAACCGAATAGCCAAATTGCTATCCGAAACTGATAAATCAATCATATCAATAAAAGAGCAAGCAGGAATCCAAACAGATAAATTTCCGGTTTGCATATCCTTAATTGTAAGGCCTCTTTTCCATGATTTTGTAATCAGCTTATAGCCTTCAGGAATAGGTGGGTTTGCATAAGGTTTTGAATCATCAAGCAATTTTTTAAACTTAAACATAAGTTTTGCCTCCCTTCATAGTGTACAGTTAAAATGTCTAAAGGCATTAAAAAAATT
>CANPWI010000078.1 GCA_947584125.1 uncultured Clostridia bacterium | reverse complement strand
GAAGAAAATGGATATTTTGTTGCACCAAAGAATGTATATGATTTAATTGGAAAATATGTAGAACAAAAAGATTATGATCATATATTTGTAGCAGTAAGATTTGGTGATATGCTACATCAAAATGAAATACAAGTAAATGATTGGATAGGTCTTGGTGGAATGGATTACTATGGTATTGGATTTTCAAACATAAGACTACCAAATAGTGACAAAAGTTATATATATAAATATGATACAAATATAAATACATTTCCGGAAGAAGTATTTTTACATGAATATTTACATTCACTAGAAAGAACCTTAAAAGAATATGGATATGATATACCAGCATTACATGATAATGAAAAATATGGATACAGAAATAAAGCATTAGTAGGACTTAAAGACTGGTATAAAGATTATATGAGATGTAATATTACAGATAGAAATACTGGAAAAAAAGTAGGATTAAACCAAGAGGTGTATGGATATAAACCAGTACATAGCAATAATTTTGAATATACTTATGATTTAACAAAAAGTGTATTTAATGAACCAACGAATTTTATAGAAGAAATAAAAAGTATGATAAGAAATATAGGAAAATCATTTAGTAAAAAATAGAAGGAGATTAAATTGAAGGTTTCAGATTTTAATTATGACTTACCAGAAGAATTAATAGCACAAGTACCAGTAGAAAAAAGAGATGAATCAAGACTAATGATATTAAATAGAGAAAAACAAAGCATAGAACATAAAGTATTTAAAGATATAATAGATTATCTAGAACCTGGAGATGTATTGGTTAGAAATAATACAAAAGTAATACCAGCAAGATTATATGGAAAAAAAGAAACAGGTGCAAATGTTGAATTTTTACTATTAAATAATATTAAAGAAAATATATGGGAAAGTATTGTAAGACCAGGAAATAAACTTCATGTTGGAACAAAAGTAATTTTTGGAGATGGACTATTAACTGCTGAAATTTTAGATGTTATGCCAGGTGGAACAAGAAAAGTTAAGTTTATATATGAGGGTATATTTAATGAAATATTAGATAAAATTGGATTAATGCCATTGCCACCATATATACATGAAGAATTAAAAGAAAAAGATAGATATCAAACAGTTTATGCAAAATATGATGGGTCAGCTGCAGCACCAACAGCAGGACTTCATTTTACAAATGATTTAATAAAAAAAATAGAGGAAAAGGGAATTGTAATTGCAAATGTAACTCTTCATGTTGGTATAGGTACATTTAGACCTGTTAAAGAAGAGACTGTTGAAAAACATCAAATGCATAAAGAACATTACTATGTAAAACAAGAAGATGTTGATAAAATAAATAATGCAAAGGAAAATGGAAAAAGAATAATTGCAGTTGGTACAACATCTTGCAGAGTACTAGAAACAGTTGCAAATGAACAAGGAAAACTTGTTGCTACAGAAGGGGATACACAAATATTTATTTATCCAGGTTATAAATTTAAAATATTAGATGGATTAATAACAAATTTTCACTTACCACAATCAACACTTTTAATGTTAGTATCAGCTTTAGCTGGTAAGGATTATATAATGAAAGCTTATAATGAAGCAGTAAAGGAAAAATATAGATTTTTTAGTTTTGGAGATGCTATGTTTATTTGCTAAAAAATATAATTTATTATGAAAGGAGAATAAATGTCAAAAGCAGTTAGTTATGAATTATTGCACGAGTGTAAACAAACAGGAGCAAGAAGAGGAATAATACACACACCACACGGAGATATACAAACACCAATATTTATGCCAGTAGGAACACAAGCAACTGTTAAATCATTAACTCCAGAAGAATTAAAAGAAGATGTAAAAGCACAGATTATTCTATCAAATACATATCATTTATATTTAAGACCAGGAAATAAACTTATAAAACAAGCAGGTGGATTACATAACTTTATGAGATGGACAGGTCCAATACTTACGGATAGTGGTGGATTTCAAGTTTTTAGTCTTGGAGATTTAAGAACTATACAAGAGGAAGGGGTTGAATTTAAATCACATTTAGATGGAAGCAGACATTTCTTTTCACCAGAAAGTGTAATGGAAATAGAAAATGATTTAGGTGCTGATATTATAATGGCATTTGATGAATGTTGTCCATATCCATCTACTTATGAATATACTAAAAATTCTATGGAAAGAACAACAAGATGGGCTCTAAGATGTAAAGATGCACATAAAAATACAGAAAAACAAGCTTTGTTTGGAATTATACAAGGCGGATTTTACAAAGATTTAAGAAAAAAAAGTGCAGAAGATTTAATTAAGCTTGATTTACCAGGATATGCTATAGGAGGAATAAGTGTAGGAGAACCAAAAGAAGAATTTTTAGACATATTGAAATATACAACTCCTCTTATGCCAAAAGATAAACCAAGATATTTAATGGGAGTGGGAACACCAGATTATTTAATAGAAGCAGCTATAGCTGGAATAGACATGTGTGATTGTGTTTTACCAACAAGAATAGCAAGAAATGGAACAGCAATGACATGGAATGGAAAAGTTGTTGTAAGAAATGCTATATATGAAAAAGACTTTTCACCACTTGATGAAGAATGTGATTGTTATACTTGTAAAAATTATACAAGAGCTTATATAAGACATTTAATAAAAGCAAATGAAATTTTAGGGGTAAGACTTTTATCACTACATAATTTAAGGTTCTTGACTAGTTTAATGGAAAGAGTTAAAATAGAAATAGAAAGAGATAATTTATTAAATTTCAGAAATGAATTTTATATAAAATATGGATATGAAAAATAGGAGGTATAATATGGAATTCTATGATGTAGAAGCCATGGAAGAAGAAAATAAAAAAGGAAAAAAAGGATTAAAAATAGTATTAGTTTTAATTTTTCTTTTAATAATAGCTGTTATAGCAGTAGTATGTGTAATGATGTATATGAAATCAAATACATTTAAAATTACTATTGATGGAAAAAATGCGGAATTATCAGAAAACGTATATTATATTGATGAACAAACAGGAAAAGTATATTTTAATATTAAGCAATTTGCAAGTTATGTTGGATATTCAGCACATGATGGAGAATATAAAATTTATTCACAAGATAGTAACAAATGTTATGTAGAAACTACAAATGAAACAGCATCATTTTATTTGAATTCTAATAAAATAAATAAAGTTGCTCCAGATAGCAAGGAAGATTATGAAAGTTATACAATAAGCGAGCCAGTTAAAAATGTAAATGGAGAATTATATGTAATAGAAGATGGAATTGAAAAAGCTTGTAATTTAAATATTACCTATTCTAAAGAACAAAATTCATTAACAATATATACTTTACCATATTTAGTAGAATATTATAATCCAAAAATTATTAGTTTAGGATATGCTGGTATAGATACAAATTTCAATAACCAAAAAGCTATATTATATGATTTATTTGTAGTTAGCAATGCAACAGATGCAGATACAGATGAAGAAAAAGAAAATGCAAAAAAAGGTGTTATAAAAGTTGAAGATGGTAAACCAAAAGAGGTAATAGCTTTAAGATATACAGATATTGAATTTTCAGAAAAAACAGAAGAATTTATTGTAAAAAATAATTATAATAAAATGGGAATAATGCTTAAAACAGGTGCTACAAAAATAAATTTATCTTATGATGATATAAAAGTTATGGATGCAGATTATGGTTTATATATTGTAAAAAATGAAAATAGATATGGTGTAATTAATGATAAGGAGCAATATATAATTCATATTGAATATGACGATATAGGTATAGATTTACAATCATTCCCAAGTAATAAAGTAGATAATCAGTATATGCTATTTGATAATGCAATACCAGTAAAACAAGGAACAAAATGGGGATTATTTAATAAAAACGGTGAAAAAATTCTTCCTGTTGAATATGATAGTATAGGTTGTGTAGCAAGTACTGTTAAAGATAAAGTTGTTAATAATTTATTAATAATACCTGATATAGAAGCAATAGTTATATGTAAAGATAAAAAATATGGATTAATAACATCTACAGGAACAGAACTATTACCAACAGCACTTGAATCTATATATTCTATTACAGATGCAGGAATAGATGATTATTATATGATATATTCATATACAGAGGGAGAAGGAGAAGACGCTAAAGAGCAAAAAATAACATATAATGTAATAGATTATTTAAAAGCAATGAAAATTATAAATACATCAGATGAAGAAATAAATAATCAAAATACAAATAGTTTAGATAATACAAATACTGTTAATAACACAAATACTATTAATAATGCAAATAATGTTAACAATACTAATAATGTAAATAGTGTAAATGGTACAGAAAATTCAAATAATGTTAATCAAGAAAATGTTGTTGAAAATGCAGAAAACTATGTAGTTCCAAGTCAAATTAATGATATAGTATTATAAAATAGGAGATAATATGGATAAAATAAAAAAATTTTTAGCTTATAATGGTAAAGTAAGTGTAATATGTGCAGAAACAACAAATATGGTTGAAGAAGCAAGAAAAACACATGATTTAAGTCCAGTAGTAACAGCAGCACTTGGAAGAATGATAACTATAACTGCCATAATGGGAGCAGATTTAAAAGATGTTAAAGATAAAATTACAGTACAAATAAATTCAGATGGACCAATAGGGTCAATGCTAGCTGTAAGTACAAATTTTCCAAAAGTAAAAGCTTATGTGAAAAATCCTTGTGTTGATTTGCCACTTAACGAAAAAGGAAAATTAGATGTTAGAAAAGCAGTTGGAGCAAATGGATTTCTAAATATTATAAAAGATATAGGATTAAAAAATCCTTATGTAGGTACTGTACCACTAGTTTCTGGAGAAATCGCAGAAGATTTTACAAATTATTTTGCAGTATCAGAACAAAAACCAACAGTTGTAGCGCTAGGAGTATTAGTAAATAAAGATGGAGTACTTGCAAGTGGTGGATATGTTATAACATTAATGCCTGATGCTACAGAGGAAGAAATAGAAAAAATAGAAAATGCAATAAAAAATGTTAAGCCTATAAGCAAAATGTTAGAGGAAAAGATGCAAATAGAAGACATTGCAAAACTTGTATCAGGTGATGATAATATTAAATTAATAGAAGACAATATTATACCTGTTTATGAATGTGATTGCAGTAAAGAAAAAATGGAAAAAGGTTTCATTACAATAGGAAAAGAAGAAATGACAAAAATATTAAATGAAGATGGAAAAGCTGAACTTGTATGTCATTTTTGTAATAAAAAATATAATTTTACAAAAGAAGAAATTAAAGATTTAATAGAAAAAATGTAATAGGAATTGATGTAAAAGTGAAAAAAAGAGTATTATTAGGAATGAGCGGAGGAGTAGATAGCTCAGTTTCAGCAATATTATTACAAGAAGCAGGATATGATGTAATAGGAGCAACAATGAGATTATGGGAAAGCGATAATGAAGAAGAGCAAGAAGGAGGTTGTTGCTCTTTTTCTGCCGTATATGATGCTAAAAGAGTATGTGATAAATTAGGAATACCACATTATACAATTAATTTTAAAGACCAATTTAAAAAATGTGTAGTTAATGATTTTATAAATTGTTATAAAAATGCAAAAACTCCTAATCCATGCATAGAATGTAATAAACATATAAAATTTAATTTATTTATGAAAAAAGCAGAAGAACTTTCTTGTGATTATATTGCAACAGGTCATTATGCAAAAGTAGAATATTTAGAGGATAAAAAAGAATATGTATTAAAAAAATCAAATGCTGTAAAAAAAGACCAAACATATTTCCTATATAGTATTCCAAAAGAAGTTCTATCAAAGGTAATATTTCCTTTATCTAATTATGAAGATAAAGGAGAAATTAGACAAATAGCGAAAGAACATGAATTATTAATAGCACAAAAACCAGATAGTCAAGAGGTATGCTTTATACCAGATAATAATTATATAGAATTTTTAAAAGAAAACCTAGAAAAAGAGCCAAAGAAAGGTGATATTATATTAACAGATGGAACAATTTTAGGAAAACATAATGGACTTATAAATTATACAGTTGGTCAAAGAAAAGGTTTAAAAATATCATATAAAACACCACTATATGTTATAAAATTGGATAAAGAAAAAAATCAAGTTATAGTAGGAGAAGAAAAAGAATTATATTCAAATGTTTTATATGCAGAAGAACTAAATTTTTTAGTTAATAATATAGAATATCCATTAGAGGTAAATGCAAAAATTAGATATAGAGCAAAAGAGGCAAAAGCAATAATTGAAAAAGAAAATAATGAAACAATAAAAGTCACATTTGTGGAGCCACAAAGAGCAATAACACCAGGACAATCTGTTGTTTTTTATAAAGATGATATAGTAATAGGTGGAGGAAAAATAAAAAACTTATAATAAATAATTGAAAAAAAATATATATTGTGGTATAAAATATGTAGGGAAATAATAATTAGATGGAAAGTA
>CANPWI010000077.1 GCA_947584125.1 uncultured Clostridia bacterium | reverse complement strand
CCTGCAAGTTGCCATCCAATTAAATGACAACGATTATATAAATATTTATCTTTTATTAAATTATCATATCTTTTTTGCACCCATCCAGTTGGCTTAATTCCACCAATTTCGCCACGTTCTTCTCCCTCTTTTGGCATAATCTCTTTGCAAATATTGGCTATTGCTACTCCGCTTCTTCCTAAAATATCAAACTCACTATATTTTTCAAATGCATCAGTATTATAATCTTCCTCTGTAAAATATGGAATATTATTATTAATTTCAACATAAGCTTTTCCTGAATATTCTGGAATTGTAGATAAATCAAATATGATATTTTGATTATCTACATTATACTCATTTACTGAATTTGTAGGTGCATTTTTTTGATTTATATACCCATAAATTGAAATACAAATTAATATAACTACTGTAAAAATGTATTGCAAAATATTTATCTTTTCATTTTTCTTTTTTCTTCCCATAAAATTTTACCTCATTTTATTTTTTCCATTTTATCATTAAAATAATAATTTCTCAATATTAATAAGTTCATCTAAATTTTTATCCCAAAAATTTAACTTTGAAAAGTTAAAATATATGTATACATTTTTGTTTTTATCAATCTCAATTCTATTGATTAATCGGTACAAATACATTTTATCTATTTTTTTAAATTTCAAAAAGTTTTCTATTACTTCATCTAACTCTTTTTCTTCTTTAGTTTTATTTTTATTACTAATTTTATTTTCTGTTTGTGTTAATTTTTCTTCTAATTCTTTCTTTTGTTTTATTAAATTTGTCCTTTCTAAAATGAATTTTTGTGAATATCTTATATAATCTTCTTCTAATAAAGTACCATTTAATTTATCTAAATACATCTTATCTAAATTACTGTTTATTTCAGAGATTTTTATATCTATTTGTGTTACTTTCTTCGTAAATTCTTCTCTTATATTATGAGTTTTGTTCTGATATTTTTCATAAACAGTGTACAAAATTTCCTTATTAGCATAGATTTGACATATATTTTTTACTATATAAAGAATATGTTTTTCAAACTTTTCGTAATTGATATTTAGTGGGTAGCACCCTCTTGATTTATGACCTGTGCAAGTTATATATGGATGTGATTTTGCATTTTTGCTTGTACTCTTTTTTAGTACAATTTGCAATTTTCTTTTGCAATGATAACAATAAAGCATACCTCTTAATAAGTAGTCATATTTTGGTTTTGTATTTGCTCCTCTTTTTTCCAAAATACTATTTACTTTTTCAAATACATCTTTATCAATAATAGGTTCGTGTGTATTATTTACTCGTATCTGATTTTCTTTTTCTACAGTTCTAATTTTCTTTACCTTATACGATACAATTGTTTTCTTATTTTGTATAGTATTTCCTATATATACCTCATTTTTTAAAATATTACATATAGTTACTTCATTCCAATTATAATTCGTTTTGTTCTCATCTTGCACCAATCCTATTTTTCTGTAACCAGTTGGAGATAAGTATTTATTGTTATTTAAATAATTTACTATCTCTTTACTCCCATGTCCATTTGCATACATATCAAAAATTTTTCTTACTATATCAGCTACATTTTCATCAATAACTAGCTTATTTTTAATACTAGGATGCTTTTTATATCCGATATGCTGGTATGCTACACAAATATTCACCTTGCTTTTGTTTTTCTTTATAAACGCTCCTGATTTTTTTCGAAATATCTTTTGCATACATATCATTCATAATTGCTTTAAAAGGTGTTATATCGTTGTTTGTGCTATCAATATAAGTGTCTATTCCGTCAAGTATTGCAACATATCTAATATTCTTTTCTGGGAAATAATTTTCAATATATTCTCCAGTTTTTATATAATCCCTACCAAGTCTAGATAAATCTTTAGTAATAACCATATTAATGCTTTTATTTTCAATATCTTGTAATAATTCATTAAATCCCGGTCTATTAAAAGTTGTACCACTTGCACCATCATCAATGTATTCTTTGATAAGTGTTAAATTGTTCTCCCTTATATATCTTTGTAAAATCTTTCTTTGATTAACTATACTTTCGCTTTCCCCACTATCTCCATCTTCACGAGATAATCTAATGTATAATCCGAACTCTAAAATTATTATTTTTTACCATGTTGACTTTCTACCTTCCTTTCTCAATAAGCTCTAAATCTAGAAAGTCTTTAAACATTAATCCTATAACATTAGTTATATCTTGTTTTTCATTTGAAAAAATACAATATGTATTAAATTCTAATTTATTACTATTTATTTCTTTTTTGTTATTATCCATTTTTCCCCCTAATTTTGTTTAATACATAATATTAATGAATATAACTTGTTATGACATTTGCATAAGTATATTTGTCAATGTACTTAATAATTTAAAAATTGAAAATTTTTCTAGTATTTTATTTATATATATATACATAATATTTACATAAAGATTATGAGGTGATTTATAAATGGATTATAGTTATAGTTTTCAAGATAATATTTCTTCTTCCACTTTTGACTCTACGAGCAAAAATGTATTAAATTGGATAGAAGAAAATCATGATGCTTTTGATTGGGCAAAAGATCCAAATGCCTATGAAATGGCAAATATATTTCTATTTGGTGCAAAATATTCTAATGAAGGTAAAACTGTTGATGTTGATACTCTCACAAAGATATGGGATATTCGTTCTAAGGATTTTGAAAGATGTAATATTAGTCAAAACAATTTTGTTTATAAGATTTGCCAGGATGCTTATCAATCAGCACTTGAAGGAAAATCTGTTATCAATGATGAAAATTCTCATCACGCTTTAAGGAAAATGGCTGGATTAGGATTATTTTTAAAGCAACAACAACGAGATAATGATAAAATATCTTATAATAATCCTCAAGAATTACTACAGCTATTACAATGCTCTAAAACTCTTAAAACTTTTCATTCAGATTTATTTGATAGATATGCATTTGAAGAAAATATAAATACTCTATGTAGATTACAATTAGAACAATCAATACCTAAAGAAGTAGCTGAGTCTATTACAACTGCTCAAAGTGAGGTGTTTAAACCTATTTCTAAGCCAAGTCAAAGTAGAGATATTCAAAGTTCTGAAAAAGAAATTTAATAAAATCCACAGGTGTGGATTTAAATTTGCAATTTCCAGCAGGTTGGGAACAAGCTAGAGAAATTAAATATTCTCAAGGATTTACTAGTCCAGCACCTCGTGATTTTGTTGGATATGGGCCACTAGTAGCTCCGGAATCTATTGCAGTTTATAATTTTACATTATTGCATAACTTTAGATTAATTCTTGCTTATCATACTCAAGGAAAAGAAATTTATTGGCAATTCCAAAATTATGCACCAGCTGAGTCAAAGACTATAGGTAATAAATTCGCAGATGTAAGTGGCTATACTCTTTCAGATGTTCCATACAATTCAAGTTTTGCTGGTTATAAAGATTGGTTTTTACAAGAGTACAGAAGACCTGGATATACAATAGAAGCTGGTATTGGTGAAAATCCACTTCCTATTTCACAATTTAATGAAATTTATAATAATAATATTGGTATTTTAGTTTTAGGAATGGTCTTATAGATTATCACATTAATAATGGGACATTTCTTATAAATGTCCCATTATATATTTTTTTAATTATATATTTTTATTTCTTATGTAATCTTCTTTAAATTCCTCTGATAATATATCCATTTCTATAGTATCATAATATTTTCCATTTATAAAATTACATTTTCTCCTTCTTCCATATTCTTTAAATCCGCACTTTTTATAACAAGCTAATGCTCTTTGATTAAATTCTAATAAATCTAATTTTATGTTTTTTAAATTTAAATAATTAAATCCATAGTCTAAAATTAACTTTATTGCTTCAGTTCCATATCCATTATCTCTATATTCTTTGTCTCCTATAAATATTCCTAATGTTCCTCTTCTATTTATATGGTTTATTTTTTCAATGCTAATTGTCCCTATTAATTTATCTTCTTTTAATGTTACAATTGCAAAAATACATTCCATATTAAAATTTTCTTCTAAATATTTCTTTTCAGCATCTAATGTCATTATTGCTCCACTACTACCAAGATAATCAGTTGTTTCAAAATCGTTTAACCATTCTGTAAATTTTTCTACATCTTCACTATTTCTTGGTGATAAATAAATCCTTTCTCCCACTAATTTTTTAAAATATCTCATTTTCATTCCTCCTATATATTAAATTTATTTTTTATTATTTTGGCAACTTCATCTGATGGAATATTAGTATTATTTATTCTTAAATAATTTTCAAATTTAATTTCTCCAATATATGAATTATTTCTATGTTTATGTTCTGCTTCTAATAATAATTTTTTACTTTTTTCAATATCTCTTTTTAATAATTTATTTTCTAATCTGTTATTAGTTACATTCCTTCTGAGGCGCTCTTCCAAATCTGCTTCTAATTCTACTAAATAAATATTTGCACCATTTTGTTTAAAAATATCACAAATTATTCTAGTATATTCCCAATCCTCCTCTAGTTCAAAGCACCATGTATATGTAAATATTAAGCCTTTTAAATCACTTTTTGCTACAGCTTTGAATATCTCCATTCTAAATAAATCTACTAATCTCCTTCCTTCTTCTGTACCATAGCTAAAAAAGTTTGAAACTAAATCAATTGTCATGTGGTTATGAAAAAGCTTTAACCCAGTTATTTTTTCTAATTCTTGACCAATGGTCATTTTACCTACAGCTTGAGGTCCAAATATTAATACTAAATTCATTTTCTTTCACCTTCTTTTATAAAACTACTTTATAATAAAAAAGCCTCACTAAGAAATCTTTTTAAGACTCCTCAGTAAGACTTTTAATATTCTTACATCTGTGTAGATAATTTTTACATTATCCTATACCGCTCGAATTTTTAAATTCTAGGTATACTCTTAAAATTTATATTTATTTTACTATTGATTTACTATTTGACTCATTCTTCCATATACTAAATTTACCCAAGTAGATGATGATGGACAAAATTTAGTTTTTACTGCACTCAATGTTTTTCCATAATAAAATTTACCACCTGGTGTTAAATAATTATTATGTAATTTTTGTGCAGCCTTTGTTAATCCATCTTCAACTGATGCAAATTGTATTAGCTTTCCATTTGACATTAAACTAATATAATTATATGTTTTTCTATGATTATTTGCAATTTGCCATCCTGATTCTGCTGAAATTAAACCACAAAAGAATATTTCATTTAACTCATATTCTTGACAAATATCATATATTAAACCTGCATTTTGTTCAAAAAAACCTGATGTATCTTGTTTTACTCCTGAAATTAATTTTATGAAGTCTTCTTTTGATAATCCTGTTCTTACTGTTAAATCCATATTTTTAGAAATTGTTACATCTTCTATTTCTATATAATTTTTTTCTTCTGTAATTTCAATCATTTCTTCAGCTGATGTTATTTGCTTTTCATCTATTTGTCTTTCTTCAGATCTTGAAGATACTGTTATTTCTCTTGTTTCTACTATTTCGTTACTAGGAAACTCTTCACATGCTGTTGCAACCTCTACCTCTTGCTTTACATCTAATTTTGCTGTTTTTAATTTTTTGGGTATATTTGTTAATACTATTATTGATATCATTATTAAAGCAAATATCTTTACTAATGTAATAACTTTAAATGATATCGATTTACTCTCTTTCATAATAAAAAATACATTCCTTTCAAATAATGTATTTCTTATTATAGCATGATTTGCTAAAAATGTCAAATTTTAGTTCATTTCTACTTTTCCTATTATATCATTTATGTCTTTTATATTATATTTTTCTAAATATTCTTCTATTCCATCTATAACTTTTATACTTGTTTCTGGTTCTATAAAATTTCCTGTTCCTATTGATATTGCTGTAGCTCCTGCTAATATAAATTCCATTGCATCTTCTGCTGTAACAATTCCTCCGAAGGCCTAAAACTGGTATATTTAATTTTTGTGCTACTTGATATACCATTCTTACAGCAACAGGTTTTACACAAGGTCCTGATAAACCTCCTGTATTATTTGCTAAATGTGGTTTTCTTGTATGTACATTTATACTCATTCCAAGCAAAGTATTAATTAAAGAAACTCCATCTGCTCCAGCATCTTGTGCTCCAAGTGCTGGCTGAGTAATGTCTGTTACATTTGGTGTTAATTTTACTATTAAAGGTTTGTCTAACACCTTTCTTACTTTACTTGTAACCTCTTTTACTCCTTCATAAGTTGTTCCAAATGCTAAGCAACCTGCTTTTACATTTGGGCAAGATAAATTTAGTTCTACTCCATCAATATCTAATGTATTTAATATCTTACATAAATCAACATATTCTTCTATTGTGCTTCCACATGCATTAACAATTATTTTGGTGTTAAAATTTTTTAAAAAAGGTAAATCATAATTTGCAAAATATTCGACACCCGGATTTTGTAA
>CANPWI010000076.1 GCA_947584125.1 uncultured Clostridia bacterium | reverse complement strand
ATTGCTGTTTTTTTAGGTTTTTCTATTGTCATCATTGCTGTCATTGATGTATATGAACATACTTTATCATCTTGACCATATCCTGCAACCATACTCCAGTCAAATCCCATATTTCTCGCTTTAAATGCTGGTACTATTTCTATTTCTGAACTAAATAAATCTTCTTCTACTATTCCATATTTTTCGTTTAATATGTTTAATGTGTTTAATTTAATTGCTTCTGTAACTGAATTATCTTGATAAGGAATACTACCTATTAATAAATTTAGCTCTTCTCCTTTTACTCCTTCTTTTAATTTTCTTTCCATTTGTTCTTGAGCTAAATGTGGTAATAAATCTGTAATTGTGAAGATAGGTTCTTTTTCATCTTCTCCTATTCTTACCTCTATTTTTTCTCCATTCTTTTTAATTATTACTCCATGTATTGCAAGTGGTATTGTTGTCCATTGATATTTTTTTATTCCTCCATAATAATGTGTTTTTAAATATACTCCTTCTCCGTCTTCATATATTGGATTTTGTTTTAAGTCAAGTCTTGGAGAATCTGCGTGTGCTCCAATTATATTTATTCCATTTTCAATGTCTTCTTCTCCAATAACTGCCATGAACATACTTTTTTGTCTGTTAATACTATATACCTTATCTCCTGGTTTTAAATTATTACATTTTGATATATCTTTAAATCCATTTTCTTCAGCTAAATTTTTAGCATAAGCTACTACTTCTCTTTCAGTTTTTGCATTGTTTAAAAAATTTATATATCCATCACAATATTCAAAAATTTCTTTCATTTGTGTATCGTCTATATTTTTCCATCCATTTTCTTTTTTTACAAATAATTTTTCTTTTAATTCTTTACCATCTATCATTTTTTTATCTCTCCTTTATACATTAAATCTAAATAATACAATATCTCCATCTTGCATAATATAATCTTTTCCTTCTGACCTTAATAATCCTTTTTCTTTTACCTTAGTCATTGAACCTTCTTTAATTAAATCATCATAAGATACAATTTCTGCACGAATGAATCCTCTTTGTATATCACTATGTATTTTTCCTGCTGCCTCAGGTGCTTTTGTTCCTTTTTTTATTGTCCATGCTCTAACCTCTGGTTCACCCGCTGTTAAAAATGACATTAAACCTAATAAATCATAACTTGTTTTTATAACTTTATCAAGTCCTGATTCTTCTAATCCAAGTGCTTCAAGCATTTCTTTTTTATCTTCATCATCTAGTCCTGATAATTCCTCTTCTATTTTAACACATAGTGGAATTACTCTTGCATTTTCAGTTTGTGCATATTTTCTAACTTTATTCACATATTCATCATTTTCTGTATCTTGTAATTGATCTTCTGATACATTTGCTATATATAATATAGGCTTTGATGTTAGTAAATATGTGTCTTTAATTAATTCTTTTTCTTCTTCTGTTAATTCTACAACTCTTGCTGATTTTCCTTCTTCTAACACTTTTTTTATTTTTTCAAGTACATCAATTTCAAATTGTGCTTTTTTATCTGCTTTAAGCATTTTTTTTGCCTTGTCTAATCTTTTATCAACTGTTTCTATATCAGAGAAAATTAATTCTAAATTGATTGTTTCTATATCCCTTAGTGGATCTACATTTCCATCTACATGAACTACATTAGGATCTTCAAAACATCTAACAACCTCACAAATTGCATCTACCTCTCTTATGTGTGATAAAAACTTGTTTCCTAATCCTTCACCTTTGCTTGCACCTTTTACTAAACCTGCAATATCAACAAATTCTATAATAGCATGAGTAGTTTTTTGAGGATTATACATTTTTGTTAAATTATCTAATCTTTCATCTGGTACAGCTACTACTCCAACATTAGGCTCTATAGTACAAAATGGATAATTAGCACACTCAGCACCTGCTTTTGTTATACTATTAAACATTGTACTTTTACCTACATTTGGAAGGCCTACAATTCCTATTTTCATTTATCTTCTTCCTTTCAATTATAACTTTATTACATAGTGTTATTATAAAACAATACCTTTTAAAAGTAAAGTTTTTGATTTTATTTTTATAAAATTTGTTACATACAATTTAAATTTTAAGCTTTAAGAAAGATCTTTCAAATTACTAACTATTGAAAAATAAGTAAAATTATGTTATAATTTTTATGTTACCTATTTTATTATTAACTATTTAAGGAGGAAATTTTATGAAAGATTTTTCAAAAAAAGTACGGACTTATGTAAGAGAAAATTATAATTTTAATTGTGTAACATGCCTAGTCTACGGATTACTTTTCTGTTTTTGTATTATTAAACTTTACGAAATGGAAAAGATTAAATTACCATTATTTTTAATATATATTATTGATGCACCTTATGGTAGTTTATTAGTATATATAATTTGTGGATTAATTGGATATACAATATCACACTTATTTCTTATCTCTATTTATAGAATTTCTTGCTTAATTTCACCTATAGAAGATGAGGAGGAGTAAATTGTATATCAAAAAAGCTAATACATTCAAGTATTAGCTTTTTTTACATTTATACATCTCCTATAGATATATTTCTAACATGTTCAATTTTTTCCCATTTTGTTTCTGGTTTGAATAAACATTTTATATTAATTACAATCCATGAAGCTAAGAATAATGGATAACAAATTAATCCTTTTGCCATAGGTTTTATTGGTTTTTTATCCAATTTCATTATTATTATAGCTACAAATATAGGTACTAAGAATGTTGGAACTAAATACATTAAAACATTTAGTACCAATTCTCCAAAAGTCATTCCATTGCTTGCATATAAAATGAAATTAACTACTAAAAGTAATATTGTAATTATAAGCATTGGCATTGTTCCTAATATATATAATAATCCATCAAAATTCATTAATGTTTTCTTTTCTTTAACTGCTTTAGCTAACTGTTTTGTATATAATTTTAAACATTGTATATGTCCAACAGTCCATCTTGAACGCTGTGACCAACTTTGTTTAAATCCTACTGGTTGCTCATCATAAACAATGGCATCTGTTGCCCATCCTAATTTTTTTCCTTCTATAATTCTTTTTAATGAAAATTCTATATCTTCTGTTAAGGTTTCTGTGTTCCAGCCGTTTGGTTTAATAACATCAAATCTAACCATAAAACCGGTTCCATTTATTAATGGTGATAAACCTAAATTATATCTAGCTAAATGATAGAATCTATTCATCATCCAATAAAATATTGCATATCCTGATGATACCCAACTGTCAGTTGGATTTTTTATGTCTCTATATCCTTGAACAACATCTTCACCTTGACATAATTTTTTATTCATATTTTTTATAAAATTTTCATCAACAATATTATCTGCATCAAATACACAAAATGCATCATAAGGAGCATCTTCATCAATTTTTTGTTTTAAAAACCATTGAAGAGCATATCCTTTTGTTTTGTGTTCTTCGTCAAATCTTTCATATACTATAGCACCATTTTCTTTTGCTATTTTTGCAGTGTCGTCTGTGCAGTTATCTGCTATTACATATATATCATATAAATCTTTGTCATAATTTTGCTTTTTTAAACTTTCAATTAGATTTGCAACAACTGCTGCTTCATTATGTGCAGGGATTATTGCCATAAATTTATGTTTCTTTTGTGTTATTAATGGCTTATCTTTTAATTTTACTAATGAACATAAACTTACTACTAATTGGTATAACCAAAATATTGTTATTATCCAAACTAGAGCTTGTTTTAGAACATATAAATATTCCATTTATTCTACCTCTCTTTTTTTATCTTGTTATGATATATTTTTATATATTATTATTGTATTTATACTTATGTTACATTATACCATTACATGAAATAAATTGCAAATTATTTTTCTTCGGTTTCTTCATTATTTTCTTCTAAGTCTTTTTTAGTTAAATTAATTCTTCCTTGTTCATCAATTTCATAAACTTTTACTTTTATTACATCTCCAACTTTAAGAACATCTTCAACTTTTTCTATTCTTTTACTAGAAATTTTTGATATATGAAGTAATCCTTCTTTTCCTTGTCCTAAATCTATAAATGCTCCAAAAGGCATAATTTTCATAACTGTTCCTTCATATATACCATCTACTTCTATTTCTCTAACAATATCTTTTATCATATCTAGAGCTTGTTTACCTTTATCTGTATTTGTTGCATATATAAATACTCTACCATCTTCTTCTATATCTATTTTTACACCTGTTTCGTCTATTATTTTATTAATCATTTTTCCACCAGGTCCTATTACATCTCTTATTTTGTCTACTTTAATTTGTGTTTTTAAAATACTTGGTGCATATTTAGATATTTCTTTTCTAGGTTTATCTATTTGTTTAAGCATTATTTCATCTAAAATATATTCTCTTGCTTTTTGTGTTCTTTCAAATGCTTCTTTAATTATTTCATAAGATAGTCCTTCTATTTTTATATCTACTTGTATTGCTGTTATACCATTCTTTGTTCCACCAACCTTGAAATCCATATCTCCAAAGAAATCTTCTAATCCTTGAATATCTGTAAGCATTACATAATTTTCTGGATTTTCAGGATCTGTTATTAATCCTGTAGATATACCTGCTACTGGTTCTTTAATTGGAACTCCTGCATCCATTAGTGCTAATGTGCTTCCACAAATACTTGCTTGTGATGTTGAACCATTTGAACTTAATACCTCTGATACAACTCTTATTGCATAAGGGAATTCATCTATTGATGGTAATACTGGAACTAATGCTTTTTCAGCTAATGCTCCATGTCCTATTTCCCTTCTTCCTGGTCCTCTTGATGGTCTAGCTTCTCCTACACTATATGAAGGGAAATTATAATGGTGCATATATCTTTTTGTTTCTTCCTCATCTATTCCATCTAAAGATTGTTCTTCACTTGCCATTCCAAGTGTTGCAATAGACATTACTTGTGTTTGACCTCTTGTAAATAAAGCACTACCATGTACTCTAGGTAATACACCTACCTCACAAGATAATGGTCTAATTTCATCTAATTTTCTACCATCTGGTCTTTTATGTTCTTTGAATATCATTTCTCTAACACATTTTTTTTCTAATTTATATAGTGAATCAGAAATATCTATCATTTTATTTTCTGTTTCTTCTTCTCCATATTTATCAATAAAATCTTGCACAACATCTTCTTTTAACTTGTCCATGTTTGCATCTCTAACTTCTTTATCTATAGCTTGTACATCAATATACATTCTATCTTTGTATAATTTTTCTATTTCTTCATATATTTCTTTATCTACCTCAAATGATTTATACTCAAATTTTTGTTTTCCTATTTCATTTTTTATTTGTGTAATGAATTCACATACCTTTTTTATTTCAACATGAGCTTTTTTAATTGCTTCTAACATAATGTCATTTGGAATTTCATCTGCTCCTGCTTCTATCATTGCTATTTTTTCACTTGTTCCTGCTACTGTTAAATTTAATCTTGTTTTTTCTCTTTGCTCTAATGTAGGATTAATTATAATTTCATTATCAACATATCCAACATTTACTGCTGCTGTTGGTCCTCCAAAAGGTATATCTGATATAGAAAGTGCACAAGATGCTCCTATCATTGCAGCAACTTCTGGTGAATTATCAGGCTCTACAGATAAAACTGTAGCAACAACACATACATCATTTCTAAAATCTTTTGGAAATAGTGGTCTTAATGGTCTATCTATTGCTCTTGATGTAAGTATTGCTTTATCTGATGGTTTTCCTTCTCTTTTTTGATAGCTTCCTGGTATTTTTCCTACAGAATATAATTTTTCTTCGTAATCTACTGATAGTGGGAAAAAGTCTATTCCATCTCTTGGTTCTTTAGAAGCTGTTACATTTACCATTACAACAGTTTCTCCATATCTTACCATTACACTACCATTGGCAAGTTCAGCTATTTTTCCATTTTCAATTATTAATTTTCTTCCTGCAAGTTCCATTTCAAATGTTTTAAACATATAAATCTCTCCTTTTTACTTACGAAACACATTAGATTGTAACCTCTATAATAAATTTTTTCAAATTCATTATACAAGCTACCTCTAATGTTTCGTTTTTTATTATTTACAATTTTTATTTTATAATACAACAATGGGCGTTTGCTAAAAAGCTAACGCCCTAAGAATAACTATTTTCTTAAACCTAATTTTTCAACAATATCTCTGTATCTTTGAACATCTTTTTTAGCTAAGTAATTTAATAGATTTCTTCTTTTACCTACCATTTTTAAAAGACCTCTACGAGAATGATTGTCTTTTTTATGAATTTTTAAGTGTTCAGTTAATTCTGTAATTCTTTCTGTTAAAAGAGCTATTTGAACTTCTGGTGAACCAGTATCATTTGCATCTCTTTTATAAGTTTCGATAATTTCTTGTTTTCTTTCTTTCGTCATAACGACACCTCCTATTAATCTTTATATGCCTTAAACTGAGCTATAAGTGGTGTGATATTCCTTAAGCCAAGTAAAAGGTAACTTTTTTAACATTTTTATTTTACTATAATTTT
>CANPWI010000075.1 GCA_947584125.1 uncultured Clostridia bacterium | reverse complement strand
AGAAGAGAAACATTAGAAGCATACATAAAGAGATTAGAGCAATTAGAACAAATTGCTGATTCTTTTGAAGGTGTTGACAAATCTTATGCAATTCAAGCTGGTAGAGAGGTTAGAATTGTAGTTAAGCCAGAAAAAGTATCAGATGCTCAAATGACGATTTTAGCTAGAGATATAGCTAAAAGAGTTGAAAATGAAATGGATTATCCAGGACAAATCAAAGTTAATGTAATAAGAGAAGCAAGAGCAATAGAATATGCAAAATAAAAATTATAAAAAATAATAAAAAGTTGTTTAAACACCTTATATTTCGTTAATAATATATTTAATTATATTATTAAGAAATATGAGGTGTTTTTTATTATGAAAATAGGAATTGCTCTATCAGGGGGTGGAATTAAAGGAATTGCTCATGCAGGAGTATTAAAAGCATTAGAAGATAATGGTATAAAAATAGATATAATTGGAGGTACAAGTTCAGGTAGTTTAGTAGCATCTTCTTATGCAATGGGGTATTCACCAGAACAAATACATAAATTATTTAAAGAAAATGCAAATAGTATAGTTAAAATTAATAGATTTCCAATATTACAAGGTATTGGAAGTTTTATAAAAAAAAGACCAATAACATTAAAAGGATTAAATAATGGAAATAGTATAGAAAAAATTTATAATAAAATTGCAAATAAAAAAGGAATAAAAAATATTAACGAAATAAAAATGCCACTTGTTATTCCAACAGTAGACATTATAACTGAAACAGAATATATATTTACAAATAAATTACCACAAAATATAAATAATAAAAATAATTATATAACAGATATAACAATAGGAAAAGCAGTAAGAGCAAGTAGTAGTTTTTCAGCTGTGTTTAGTCCTTGCAAATATGAAAGTTATGCATTTATTGATGGAGGTGCATTAAACAATGTACCTGTAGATGAGGTTAAAAAACAAGGAGCAGATAAAATTATTGCTGTAAAATTTGCCCCAGATGTAATTGATGAAGAAAGTAATATAATGGACATAGCAATGAAAACAATAGACATTATGGGAAATAAAATATGTGAAAAAAGTGTAGAAAAAAGTGATGTAATTATAAATATAAGTACAAATAAAACAGGATTACTAGATACAAAAAGGTTAGATGAATGCTTTGAAGCAGGTTATAATAGTGTAATACAAGATATAGACAAAATAAAAAATACAATTTTTGAAAAACAATAAGACAAAAAAATATTATTTGACAGATTAATAAAATTATAGTATAATTATATCCAGTTGTTACCAAATGGTAAAGAAGAGAAATTAAAAATATAAAAAAAGTGTCCGGGTAAAATTTAATATTATGAAAAATACTATAATAGTAGACATTAGACTTTGTGTTAAAAAAATAATAAAATACACAAGGTCTTATAAGTATTTTTTTACATTAATACACTAATAAGAAAGAGAGGAAAATATGAACGAAGAGAAAAAAGAAGCAGTAGCAAAACCAGAAAGAAAAAGAAGCTACGCAAAAAATTATGAAAAAACAAATAAAAGGAGTACAGAACCTGTAGTAAAAAAGCAAACTCAAAAAAGAGATACATTTAAAAAGGAACTTGAGGAAATAGTAAATACAAATATAGAAATAAAAAGAGAAGAAAAAAAATTAAAAAGAAATACAAGAAGTAATATACAAGAAATAGCACTAAAAAAAGATACAGTAAAAATAATACCATTAGGAGGATTACTAGAAATAGGAAAAAATATGACTGTATTTGAATTTGGAAACGACATGATTATAGTAGATTGTGGTCTTGCATTTCCAACAGACGATATGCTTGGTGTAGATTTAGTTATACCAGATATGACATATTTAGAAAAAAATAAACATAGAATAAAAGGTTTATTTATAACACATGGACACGAAGATCATATTGGTTCAATTCCATATTTACTAAAACAAATTAATGTTCCAATTTATGGAACAAGATTAACAATAGGATTAATTAGTAATAAATTAGAAGAACACAAATTATTACAATCTGCAAAATTAAAAGTAGTAAGACATGGGGATAAAGTAACAGTTGGAAAATTTAAAGTAGAATTTATTAGAAGCTCACATAGTATTCCAGATTCATCAGCACTTGCAATTCATACACCAGCTGGAATAATAGTTCATACAGGAGATTTCAAAATAGATTATACACCAATAGATGGTAGAATAATGGATTTTGGAAGACTTGCAGAACTTGGAAATAAAGGAGTTTTAGCATTAATGTCTGATAGTACAAATTCAGAAAAATCAGGTTATACAGCTTCAGAAAGTACTGTTGGAGAAGTATTTGATAAACTATTTTCAAATTGTAAGAAAAGAATTGTAGTAGCTACATTTGCAACAAATGTACACAGAGTTCAACAAATAGTAAATTCTGCATTAAAATATGGAAGAAAAATAGCAGTTTGTGGTAGAAGTATGATGAATATGATTAATACTGCAAGAGAGCTTGGTTATATTGTAGGAGCAGAAAATATCTTTATAGATATAGATATGATAAAAAATTATACAGATGAGCAATTAGTTATTATAACAACAGGAAGTCAAGGAGAACCAATGTCAGCACTAACTAGAATGTCAGCAGGAGACCATAGAAAAGTTGAAATTACTCCAAACGATTTAGTTATAATATCAGCAACACCAATACCAGGTAATGAAAAATTTGTATCAAAAGTTATTGATGATTTAATGAAACTTGGAGCAGAGGTTGTATATAGCTCTTTAGAACAAATACATGTTTCAGGACATGCTGCACAAGAAGAACAAAAATTAATGTTATCACTTATAAAACCAAAATATTTTATACCAGTTCATGGTGAATATAGACAATTAATAGCACATGCAAATACTGCTATGAAGCTTGGAATACCTAAAGATAATATATTTATAATGTCAAATGGTAGAGTATTAGAATTAAATGAGGATAAAGCAGAAATGGTACAAACAGTTCCAGCAGGTAAAATACTTGTTGATGGATTAGGAATTGGGGATGTAGGAAATATTGTATTAAGAGATAGACAACACTTATCTCAAGATGGTTTAATAGTTATAGTTGTTGCAATGGATTCTGCAACAGGTACTGTTATATCTGGCCCTGATATAATATCTCGTGGATTTGTATATGTTAGAGAATCAGAAAACTTAATGGATGATGTAAGAAGAGTTGTAAAAGAACAATTAGATATGTGTGAACAAAGACACATAAAAGAATGGTCTATTATAAAATCATCATTAAAAGACGGATTAAGAGATTATTTATATCAAACAACAAAGAGAAACCCAATGATTTTACCAATATTAATGGATGTATAAAGGAGATGTTAAAATGGATTATAAAGATTTAGCAAATATAATTTTTCCAGAAGCAAAACCAATAGAATATTATGAAAATAAATATGAAAAAAGAAATTTAAAAGAAGGAGCAATAGTAACAAGATTTGCACCAAGCCCAACAGGGTTTGTACATATAGGTGGTTTATACCAAAGTTTAATTGCAAAAACTCTTGCAAAACAAACAGAGGGAGTGTTCTTTTTAAGAATAGAAGATACAGACCAAAAAAGAGAAGTTGAAAATGGTGTTGTAGATATAGTAAATTCGTTAAAAAACTTCAATATAGAACCAGATGAAGGAATGATTGGAGAAAACGAAGAAAAAGGAAACTATGGCCCATATAAACAATCATTAAGAAAAGAGATTTACCAAGCTTATGCTAAAGATTTAATTGAAAAAAAATTAGCATACCCATGTTTTGAAACTGCAGAAGAATTAGACGAAATGAGAAAAAAACAAGAATCTGCAAAAGTAAGACCAGGATATTATGGTGTATGGGCAACATGGAGAGAAAAGCCACTTGATGAAGTAATAGAAAAAATAAAAAATGGTGATCCATATATTATTAGAATAAAATCAATGGGAAGAGAAGATAGAAAAATTAAGCATCATGATTTAATAAAAGGAAATGTAGATTTTCCAGAAAATGACCAAGACATAGTAATAATAAAATCAGATGGTCTTCCAACATATCATTTTGCACATGCAATAGATGACCATCTTATGAGAACTACTTTAGTAATTAGAGGTGACGAATGGTTATCTTCTGTACCACTTCACTTACAATTATTTCAAACATTAGGATTTAAAGCACCTAAATATGCACATATTGCTCCTATAATGAAAGAGGAAAATGGTGCAAAAAGAAAATTAAGTAAAAGAAAAGATCCAGAAGCTGCTGTTGAGTTTTATCATAAAGAAGGAATCCCAGATGATGCAGTAAAAGAATATTTATTAAATATTGCAAACTCTAATTTTGAGCAATGGAGAAAACAAAACAAAGATGCAAAAATAGAAGAATTTACATTACAATTAAACAAAATGGGTGTAAGTGGAGCATTATTTGATATGACAAAACTATTAGATATATCAAAAACAGTAATTTCAAAATATAACAAAGAAGAGGTATATAACGAAGCAATAAAATGGGCAGAAGAATATGATAAAAATTTAGAGCAATTATTAAGTAAAAATAAAGAATATACCTTAAAAGTTTTAGGAATAGAAAGAGGAAATGTTAAACCTAGAAAAGATATATCTAAATGGTCTAACTTAGAAGAAAATATTGAATATATGTATGATGAAATATACTTAAATAAAGAGCATAATTATGAATATCAAAATATAAAAGATAAAGAAGAAATAAAGAAAATAATTTCATTATATTTAGAAAAATATTTTGACATAAATGACGACAAACAAGTATGGTTTGATAAAATAAAAGATTTATCAGAAGAATTAGGATATGCAAGAGAAGTAAAAGAATATAAACAAGAACCAGAAAAATATAAAGGACATGTTGGAGATGTAAGTACAGTAATCAGAATATCATTAACATCAAGAGCAAACACACCAGATATGTATGAAATTATGCAAGTATTAGGAAAAGAAAGCGTAATAAAAAGATTACAAAAAATAATAAAATAATAATAATGATGTAGGGGCGGGATTCCATGCCCGCCCTAAAATATAAGAGGTAAATATGGAATATAATGTTGGAGATATAGTTAGAACAAAAAAGGTACATCCATGTGGAAGCAAATTATGGGAAATAACAAGAGTAGGAGTAGATTTTAAATTAAAATGTCAAGGGTGTGGACATGTAATTACATTAGAAAGACAAAAAGCATTAAAAATAATTACAAAAAAAGAGAGCTAAAGTATTGACATAAGTAAAAAAAAATTATATAATATCTAAGTAAATTTAAGAAGAAATATCCATTTCTCACCTTATCCATAAGGAAAAAGGTTATTAAAATTTGTTTTTAATAAATATTGTGTTATATCATACACAATATAGGAGAATGGATTGTCTTAGTTACAATCTATTTTTTTATAAGAAAGAGGTGTGTTTATATAAAACAAGAATTACCAATTAATGAAAAAATACGCTTAAATGAACTTCAACTAATTGATGAAAATGGTCAAAAATTAGGAATAATGGATTCAAAAAAAGCATTAGACATAGCTATAGAAAAAAATCTTGATTTAGTATTAGTTGCTCCAAATGGAAATCCACCAGTTTGTAGAATAATGAACTATGGAAAATACAAATTTGAACAAGCTAAAAAAGAAAAAGAAGCTAGAAAAAAACAAAAAACAACTGAATTAAAAGAAATAAGAGTTACTCCAAATACTGAAGAACATGATTTTAATTTCAAAGTAAAAAATATTAGAAAATTCCTTGAAGATGGTGCAAAAGTAAAAGTAACAGTTAGATTTAGAGGAAGAGAACTTAGCTATGTAAAACAAGGTGAGTTAATTCTTAATAAATTTATTGAAGAATTATCAGATGTTGCCGTACCAGATAAAAAACCATTATTAGAAGGTAAAAACATGTTTATTATTTTAGCAAATAAATAATATAAATAAAAACAAAATTAGAAGGGAGAAAAAGAAAATGGCAAAATTAAAAACAAACAAAGCTGCAAAAAAAAGATATAGCTTAACAGCTACTGGAAAAGTTAAAAGAACAAAATCAAATAGAAGACACTTATTAGCTAACAAAACTAAGAGACAAAAAAAATGTGGAAAAATTCAAAATGCTTATGCAGATAAAACTTGTGAGGCAGGAATTAAAAAACTTATGCCTTATGGTGGATAAATTTAAATGAAATATAAAAAAGAATAGGAGTGAAATAAATGGCAAGAGTTAAAACAGCGAGAATTACTCGTAAAAAACATAAAAAAGTATTAAAACAAGCAAAAGGATATTATGGAGCAAAACATTATAGATTTAGAATGGCAAAACAAGCTGTTATGAAATCTGGAATGTATGCTTACATTGGAAGAAAAGATAAAAAAAGTAATTTTAGAAAATTATGGATTACAAGAATTAATGCAGCAGCTAGACAAAATGGATTAACATATAGTAAACTAATTGCTGGATTAAAGAAAGCTAATGTAACAATTAATAGAAAAATGCTTGCAGAATTAGCTGTAACAGATGCAAATGCATTTGCACAAATTGCTGAAATTGCAAAAAAAGCTTAAAAATAATTTAGTAATAAAGTTGAAACATCATTCTTAAAA
>CANPWI010000074.1 GCA_947584125.1 uncultured Clostridia bacterium | reverse complement strand
TTTTCTGCATATTTATTAATTTTTTCTTTATTATTTTCACACCATTTACCTTGCAAACTTAACAATTTTGCATATTTTACATTTTTCATATTGTCAATTTCTATTTTACTTGCACAGCTTTTTGGTATTAATATCATATTATTTAAATTAATTGCACCTAATTTTCCTTCATCAATTCTAATAAAGTCTAAATAATCTTTCATTTTTCTATGTTTTGTTTTTGGAGATGTTAATGGTGCAAAATAATTTCTTCCATTAACACAAATTATAAGACCTAGAAATGGTCTACCTTCTTTTTCTCCATCTATTATTGACACTTTATTATCTATTGAATGTAAAAAATTACAATACTCTTTATTTATATAATACAAATTCATTTATTACCTCCTATTAATACCCCCTTTACATATTAAATCTTTTAATTATTTCATCTACTATTCTTTTACTTGCAAATCCATCTCCATAAGGATTTTCTGCATTGCTCATTTTTTCATATTCTTTTTTATTATCTAATAATTCTTTTGTTGTTATATATATTTCATCTTCATCAGTTCCAACTAATTTTAATGTTCCAGCTTTAATTCCCTCTGGTCTTTCGGTTGTATTTCTAAGAACTAATACAGGTTTTCCTAAGCTAGGTGCTTCTTCTTGTATTCCTCCACTATCTGTTAATATTAAATAAGATTTGCTCATAAAATTGTGAAAGTCAAATACATCCAATGGTTCTATAAGTTTAATTCTTTCTTCGTCTTTTAATATTGTTTGTGCAATTTCTCTTATTTTTGGATTTTTATGCATTGGATAAATTACACAGACATCTTTATATTCATTTGCAATTCTTTTAACTGCTCTAAATATATTTTCTAATGGTTTTCCTTGATTTTCTCTTCTATGAGCAGTTAATAAAATTATTCTTTCTTGTTTAATTTCATCTAAAATTTCATTTTTATAATTATTATTAACTGTTGTTTTTAGTGCATCTATTACTGTATTTCCTGTTACTAAAATATCTTTTTCATTTTTACTTTCTTTTAATAAATTTTGTTTACTATTATTTGTTGGAGCAAAGTGTATATCTGCTAAGCAACTAACCATTTGTCTATTTATTTCTTCTGGATATGGAGAATATTTATTATAAGTTCTTAATCCCGCTTCTATATGACCTATTGGAATTTGATGATAAAATCCTGCAAGTGCTGATGCAAATGTTGTTGTCGTATCTCCATGTACAAGAATAATATCTGGCTTTTCAATTTCTAAAATTTCTTCAATTTTTTCAAGAACTCTTACAGTAATATCTGATAAAGTTTGACCTTCTTTCATAATATCTAAATCATACTTTGGTATAATATTAAATGTTTCTAATACTTGGTCAAGCATTTGCCTATGCTGAGCTGTTACACATACTATAGCTTGTGTTTCCTTTCTTTTTTCTAATTCTTTAATTACTGGTGCTACTTTAATAGCTTCTGGCCTTGTACCAAAAATTACCATTACTTTTATCATATTTTTCTCCTAATTCATTAAATAAATTCTTCCCATACTATATTTGCTAAGTCTATTGCTTTGTTTGTTAATTTTATATTATTTTCATCTATTTCAATTAATTTTTCTTTTTCTAGTTTACTTAATTCTTTTCTAAACTCATATATTGGATTTTTTATAAACTTATTTTTAAAATCTGAAATGTTTACACCTTGTATTTTTCTAAGTCCTAGCAACATAAATTCTTTCATTTTTTCTTCATCTTTTTGTATTTCATGAACAATTATGTTTTTATTATACTCTTTTTTTTCTATATTTTCTATATATTCTTCAATACTTTCTATATTTGAATATCTTTTGCTATTATAATATGAATGTGCTGAAACTCCAAATCCAATATATTCTCCTTGATTCCAACAATCTAAATTATGTTTAGATTCAAAACCTTTTTTTGAAAAGTTAGAAATTTCATAATGTATATAATTATTTTCTTCAAGCTTTTTCTTTACATACCAATACATTTGTCTTTCAATTTCTTCTTCTGGTAAAATTTCTTCTTTTCTATCAACTTTTTCTTTTAGTTTTGTTCCTTCTTCTAATATTAGTGAATAAACAGAAATATGTTCTGGATTTATACTTATAATTTCATCTACTAATTTTTCTATATCCTTAATTGTTTGTGAAGGTAGACCAATTATTGCATCTATATTTATATTTTTAAAACCTATTTTTCTTGCTAAATTATATGTATTTTTAAATTGTTCATAAGTATGTATTCTACCTATTTTTTTTAACATTTTATCTTCACACGCTTGCATTCCAATACTAATTCTATTTATCCCTGCTTTTTTATAGTCGTATAATTTTTGTTCATTTACTGTACCTGGATTTATTTCTATTGTTATTTCTGCTTCATTATCTACATTAAATTCTTTTTTTATTTTATCTAATATTTCTATTATATAAATACTCTCTATTGAAGATGGCGTTCCTCCTCCAATATATATGGTTTGTACTATATTTTCCTTTTTATTTATTTCAATTTCTTTTTTTAATGCTTGTACATACTTTTCTACATATTTTTCTTTATTTTCATAAGATATAAAATCACAATAATCACATTTTTTTATGCAAAATGGTATATGTACATATATTCCTATTTTATTCATATTATATCTCCATTGCTAATTGTTCTATTTTCTTTAATCTATGATTTACCCCAGATTTTCCAATAGGTGTTTTAAGCATATTACCCAATTCTACTAAACTTGCTTCTGGATTTTCTAGTCTTAAATTAGCTATTTCTTTTAAATTATCTGGCATTGTTTCAAATTTGTTAGCATTTATTATCTTTTTTATTGCTTCTACTTGTTTTACAGATGCATCTATTGTTTTATTTAAGTTTGCTGTTTCACAATTTACTATTCTATTTATATTATTTCTAGCTTCTTTTACAACTCTTATTTCTTCATACTTTAAAACTGCTTTATTTGCTCCTATAAATGCTAAAATTTTAGATATTTCTTCTCCATCTTTGCAATACAAAGAATAGCCTTTTTTTCTTTTAAATTTTTTTACTGATATATTATATTTCTTTAATATTTCTTGAATATTTTTTGCTGAATTTTCTTCTTTTAAAATAATTTCTAAATGATAATTATTTGTAGGTTCATTTATAGAACCCCCTCCTAAAAATGCACCTCTAATTAATGATTTTTCTTCATCTTCTGTATATTCATCTTTTTTATTTATTTTACATTTTTCTTTTTTAAATTCTATACTATAAATTTTCCCTTGTATTTGTATATCATATTCAATATTAAGGTTTAATAATAATTTGTTAAGTCTGTTAATATTGTACTCATTTTCAGTTGAATATTTTATAATTTTTCCATCATCTATAGTATTTATACTTATTAAATATCCTATAAGTTCTATTTCTAATAAATTCTTTTTTGTTAAATTATTGATTTTGCTTAATTCTTTTTTTATTTCTGAGGAAAATGACATTTTAATCTCTCCTTTTAAATATACCTTGCAATTACTATTCTATCATTATTAAATAAATCCTTTTTTGAATATATTTCTTTATAATTTTTATTATTTTTTAGTAAATTGCAAACACTTTCTTTTTGGTTATAACCTATTTCAAAACATAAGTATCCATCAGTTTTTAAGTATTTTGTAGCTTCTTCTATAATTTTTCTATAAAAATCTAGTCCATCTACTCCGCCATCTAATGCAATTTTAGGTTCATTTTGTACATCTTTTGGTAAGTTTAGTATTGTATTTTTTTCTATATATGGTGGATTTGATACAATAATATCAAATTTAATATTATCTATATTTTCAAATAAATTTGATTCTATATAATTTATTTTTACATTATTATTTTTAGCATTTTTAATTGCAACTTGTAAAGCATTTTTACTAATATCACTTGCATAAACCTCTGCATTTTCTATTTTTTTTGCTAAACTTATTCCTATACAACCACTTCCTGTACATAAGTCAAGAATTTTTATATTTTTATTTATTTTTTTTGAAATACTTATTATCTCTTCTACAAGTATTTCTGTATCTTGTCTTGGTATTAAAACATTTTCATCAACATAAAAATCCATTTGCATAAACTCTTGATGATTTGTAATGTATTGGAGTGGTTTTCCATTTATAAAGCTTTCTAAATCATTTTGATATTGTTTTTTTACATTATCTATAATTTCTTCATTATCATGTACAATTAAATATTCTTTATTTACCTTTAATGTATTTGCTAATATTATTCTTGCTATATTAACTGGATTTTCTACTTTTTCTTTTTTTAAATTTTCAATACTTTCTTTTAATATTTCTTTTATTGTCATTTTTTCCTCTTTTCTTCTATCTTTATGTTTTCATCTACTTTTTTAAATTTACCATATTTCATTACTTTTTTCAATATATTATAACTTTATTTAAAACTATTATATATAAAAATTCCTAAGATTTTCTATAAAATATAAATTTTAAGAAAATCTTAGGCTTACTACTTTTATAAATTATTTATTTACTTCCCATTTTAATATTGGATAACCATTATTTTTTCCAGTCTCATCTATAACAAAATTTTCATTAGTATATGCTTTCATTTGTTCGTCTGTCATTTTATTTGAATTAGATTCTGTTCCCCAATCAGTTCCTTTATCAGGTTTTGTCCAAAAACAATTATTAATACCTGCCCCATAACATTGACCAACTATAGCTCCTTTATGAGCACTTGTTCCCTCTGTTACTTCTCCTATATTATAACAATTTTGTACAATATTCTTTCCACAATTATAAGCATTCCCATTAATTCCTGCAACTTGTCCCATTTTTCCATATATAGTACCAGTATTATAACAATACTCTACTCTTCCACCATTACCACAAATACCTCCTGCATCACTGTATCCAGCTTCACCTCTTCCATTTCCTGAAATATTTCCTTTATTATAGCAAAGAAAAATTCCAACACCATAATTTGTTCCTGCTATTCCACCTACATGTCCACCAGTTGATGTTACAGTAGCTGTATTAAAGCATGATGAAATATTTCCTTCAGTATAACCTGCTATTCCTCCTACCCTATAATCTCCTATTATAGTTACATTACTTGTTTCTCCTTTTATATCTTCTCCACAAGAAGAGTTAGTAATATTACTTTCTGCTGACAAACATCCAACAATTCCTCCAACTTGTTTATTTCCTTCTAATGAAGAACCTTCAAGTATATGAACATTTTCTATAGTTCCATTGCAATATCCTACTAGTATACCTATATTATATCTCTCTTTATTTTCTGCCATTACTTTGATTTTTCCATTAACTTTTAAATTCTTTATAGTTCCTTTATATACTGTTCCAAATAATCCATAATCATTTATCTCAGTTTTTTCATCATTAATGTAAACTCCACTAATTGTATAATTATTTCCTTCAAAATTTCCTGAAAAAGCTAAATTAGGTCTACCTATTGGTATCCA
Organism: uncultured Clostridia bacterium; assembly: GCA_947584125.1. Lineage (GTDB taxonomy): Bacteria > Bacillota > Clostridia > TANB77 > CAG-508 > CANRMR01. The sequence continues at coordinate 1,237 of CANPWI010000074.1, read as the reverse complement.
ATTTCCTAATTTTTCACTACATACTTGCTCTAAGTTTAAATTTGCCTTTAATGTAACTGTTTTTCCACCATAAGTTCTACCACTATTTACATTATCTCTAAATGTTTCTAAGTCTTTTACTGTGTATATATCCATATTTTCTGTTAAATCACTTACTTTTATTGTTGCAAATTTGTATTTATCTTCATTGTCTTTTGCTAAAATTGTATAACTACCATTTTCAGTAACTTGTTTAGTTATTGTATATTTATTATTTTCATCTTTTTCTGGTATAGTTTCATCTACACCATTTATTTGAATTTTCGAAATTGTACCTTCAAATGTAATTTCTACCGTTAATGTAGATTTTGTATAATCTGTTGCTGTATTTTGTGTTACTGCTATTTGAATATCATCATTTAATTTTCCTTTTCCTAAACTTGATAATATTTTAGGTACACTTCTATCTATTTGAAATTGATATTCGTCTACAATTACTATATCTCCATTTACTGCAAATCCTTTTTCTCCTAATATACTATCTAAATATTCATTTTCATTATACTTTTCATTAGTATATTTATCTGTAAAGCAGTCTGATAATGCTATTTCTAGCTTTTCTCTTGCTGATTCTTCGTTGTATTTTTCTGCTGATTTTTTGCTTTTATCAAATATTCCATTTTCTCCTATTGAAAATCTTATTGCTACTCCTGCTAGTATTAATAAAATTATTATTGTAATTATTAATGCTATCAATGTAATTGCTTTGTTATCTTTAATCTTTTTCATTTCTTCCTCCTTATTTATTTAATTTGCTTTCTTATTTTAAATTTATAACTCATTTTCTCAATTAATGATATTATTGATATGTAAGCGAAGGATGAAATACCGACGCGCAGTTTGAAGGGAGCCTTGCGACCGACAGCAAGGAGGCGTTTTATTCGTAGCGAACATACCATACATATCATTAATTGTAATTGTTCTATTTTTCAAAGTTATATAAATAATCTTTCTTATATTTTACGAATTCGCTCTCCCACTGACGCTGTAACAGCGATATTCTATCGCTTAACAGCCTTCAGCGGTCCCCACGACGCTATCGCAAAATAACGAAATATTATTATATAACTTTGAATGTATGAAAAATAAATAAAAACTAAGCTCATTGTATATTTTGATTTTTTACATCAAAAAAATACATAATGAACTTAGTTCTATATGTTCTTTATTTATTTTATTTTCTTTTAATTGATTACAT